>CBFHKB010000185.1:0-1014 GCA_965656295.1 Psychroflexus sp. | reverse complement strand
TTAATAGCCACTAAACCGCCCTTAGACTATCGCTTAAAGCGTTTGCCAACAATTAGCGATGTCGTGAACCACCAGCTTGATTTAACGCGTGAATCAGTTGAAGAACGCAATGCGCGCCAGAAGGCTATTTACGACCAACCGCCTTTATTAGAGGTTAAACACCTGTTTAAAACCTATCATTCTGCTGGCCAGTGGTTTAAGCCGAGTACTAAAGTAACCGCAGTTGAAGACGTTAGTTTTAAGCTCTACGAAGGCGAAAATATGGGATTGGTTGGCGAATCAGGTTGTGGAAAATCTACTTTAAGTCAGGTTATGTTAGGTTTACAACCAGCCACAGCAGGTGAAGTATGGTACCGTGGTCAAGATTTAACCCAGCTGTCTGCCCAAAACTGGCGGCACTTAAGAAAAGACTTACAGCTTATTTTTCAGGACCCATTTTCAAGTTTAAATCCACGTTTAAGCATTGGTCAAGCTATTGTTGAACCTATGATGGTGCATCAATTATATAAGACCAAAGCACAAGCCAAAGAGGCGGCCTGTTATTTGTTAGAACGGGTGGGTTTAGAAGCCGATTATTTTCACCGTTATCCTCATCAATTTAGCGGCGGTCAACGCCAACGCATAGGGATAGCAAGAACGATTGGCTTACAACCAAAAGTGGTGATTTGTGACGAATCGGTTTCGGCTTTAGACCTTTCGGTACAAGCGCAAGTGCTTAACTTATTAAATGAATTAAAAGAGGAGTTTAAACTCACCTACCTGTTTATCTCTCATGATTTATCAGTAGTTAAGTACATGGCAGACCAACTCCTAGTGATGCACCAAGGTAAAATTGTAGAGCACGGTGATGCAGATCAAATTTATAGTTCTCCAGACAAAACCTATACAAAAAACTTAATTTCGGCGATCCCTAAGTTTTAAATAGAGATTAATGGTAATCAGATGACCTGTAAGAGCTTCATTAATCCTATCCTCCCAAGTATATATTTGGCTCAACGATTATTCAAAATTATT
>CBFHKB010000184.1:0-1072 GCA_965656295.1 Psychroflexus sp. | reverse complement strand
TATAGTTTCGAGTGCCTATATGCTGAGAAAGCTTCAACTGCTAGGCGGTGTGCTAAATAATAACAACACTTTACCTATTTTAGATAACTTTTTATTTGAGTTAAAAGAGGATGCACTTTATGTCACGGCTTCAGATCTTGAGACCACAATGACTGCTAAAATAGAGGTTGAAAGCTCTGACACAGGACGAATTGCTGTACCAGCCAAATTATTGCTAGATACACTGAAAACCTTTCCTGACCAACCACTAACATTCATTGCTCAGGAAAATAATATTGTAGAAATAAGTTCTGACCAAGGTAAGTATGAAATCGCTTACGCTGAGGCCGCTGATTATCCTAATGAAATTGAGCTTGAAGAACCAACGACCATTGAAATCATGGGCGATATTTTAGCAACAGCCATCAATAAAACTTTATTTGCAACTGGTAATGACGACTTAAGACCGGTGATGAATGGAGTCCTATTTCAACTTAATGAATTAGGGGCTACTTTTGTGGGTACTGACGCTCATAAACTTGTAAAATATAATCGAAAAGATAAAACACAAGATAAGCCTGCTGAATTTATTATGCCAAAAAAACCATTACAGTTATTAAAAAGCTTTTTAATGGGTGAAGATAACGATGTGGTAGTATCTTACAACGAATCTAATGCTAAGTTTACATTCGAGGATACTGAATTAGTTTGCCGGTTGGTTGATGGCAAATATCCTAATTATGAAGCTGTAATTCCTAAAGAAAATCCAAATGTATTAGTGGTAGACCGGAGCTTGTTCTTAAATTCAGTAAAACGTGTTTCTATATTTTCAAATAAAACAACGCATCAAATACGCCTCAAAATCGCGGGTAGCGAGCTTCAAATTTCAGCTGAAGATTTAGATTACTCGAATAGTGCGAATGAGCGATTAACTTGCGATTATCAAGGTGATGATTTAGAAATTGGGTTTAACTCAAAATTTTTAGTCGAAATGCTAAATAATTTAAACTCAGAGCAAGTACAACTTAGAATGAGTTTACCGAATCGTGCAGGGATTTTAACCCCTGTTGATGGCTTAGAAGATGGTGAAGAA
>CBFHKB010000183.1:0-1214 GCA_965656295.1 Psychroflexus sp. | reverse complement strand
GTCAGCGAAAAAGACGGTAAAAAATATACAGGCTATACAGCTAATTTGCCATTAAGATTTGAAGCTCATAATCTTGGTAAAGTAGCCTCAACAACACATAGAAGGCCACTAAGGCTTATTTATTTTGAAGCCTGTTTATCTCAAAACGATGCTTTAAAGAGAGAAAACTATTTAAAAACTCACTATGGGAAAATGTATTTGAGTAAACGCCTCAAATCTTATTTCACAGGTCAAGAAAAAAAAGATGAATAAAGAACAATTTAGAAAATTAAAAGACAAAACCGTACTCGTTACTGGCGCCGCTGGGTTTATCGGAATTAACCTTTGTGAAGCCTTACTTCAGCTAGGCGTAAAGGTAGTAGGACTCGATAATTTTGCAACAGGACATCAACACAATTTAGATCAATTAAACACATATGATGGCTTCCGTTTTATCAAAGGTGATATCCGTGATTTACAGACGTGTCAAGCTGCTTGTGAAGGGGTCGATTTTGTGTTGCATCAAGCTGCCTTAGGTTCCGTTCCGCGTTCTATTAAAGATCCTATTACTTCTAACGACGTGAATATTAATGGATTTTTAAACATGTTAGTGGCCGCAAAAGACAACAAGGTCAAACGCTTTGTGTACGCCGCTAGTTCTTCAACTTATGGTGACTCTACTAAATTGCCTAAAATTGAACACGAAATTGGCAAACCCTTATCGCCCTACGCGATTACTAAGTATGTAAACGAATTGTATGCCGATATATTTGGAAAAACCTATGGCTTAGATTGTATAGGTTTACGCTATTTTAATGTGTTTGGTCGCCGCCAAGATCCGCAAGGCGCTTATGCCGCGGTGATCCCAAAGTTTGTGATGCAATATATGAAACACGAATCGCCTGTAATTAATGGCGATGGCACGTATTCACGCGATTTTACTTATATAGATAATGTGATTCAGATGAATTTATTAGCAATCACTGTTGATCATGATTCGGCTTTAAATCAAGTATATAACACGGCCGTAGGTGATCGCATCAGCATTAAAGACATGGCTGAAATTTTACGTGACGAGTTAGCCCATTATGATGCTGAAATAGCCAATGTAGCTATAGAATATGGCCCTCATCGGCAAGGGGACGTCCCACATTCACTCGCGAGTATAGAGAAAGCCCAACAAAAATTAGGCTACCAGCCTACCCATAATTTCACGAGCGGACTTAAAGAAGCGG
>CBFHKB010000182.1:0-1319 GCA_965656295.1 Psychroflexus sp. | reverse complement strand
AGTGACTACCTCACCAGCTATAACTTGAGCCGTCCAATCTCCATTTGCATCGGTGGTTACGGTTTGGAGAGTTCCAAAACTATCTTCAATTATAACGTCAACATTGGGTAAATCTGGCTCCGCAGCACTTTGAACGCCATTACCATTTTTATCCAAATAAATATGACCTTCGAATTGACCAACAAAACTAAAACCATCATTGCCAGCGCTAATGGAAGCATTATCTACCGCATTAATTGTGGTGGGGTCATCTCCTTCTGTTTGCAGAAATCCGACAGGTAAATCTGTGGTATCGACAAAAATGAGTGTATTTCCAGGAAGAACATTAGCGAACCAATCACCATTTGCATCTGTTTGGACAGTTTGACCATTATTATTTGAGTTAATGATGAGAACATCAATATCTTCAAGTCCAGGTTCACCAGCATCCTGGACACCATTGCCATCAATATCTGCATAAACTCGGCCAGAAATTTGAGCCGATTGCATAAAAGGCTCCATCACAAGGTCTATAAAATTTATTTCATTTTGTGCTTTAATTGTGCTCGAAGCAAAGCAACTAAGCAATATACTTATGGTTAGCGGTAAGTACTTTAGGTTCATTGGTTTGAGGTTCACTAATATGCAACTACAATATTACAAGATTGTAATTTACTAAAGTAGTATAATTTTTTGATACTCCATTAAATTAGAAAATTTAAATTTGCAACATGAAATTTATTGATGAAATTAAAAGACGGCGAACCTTCGGGATTATATCGCATCCTGATGCCGGAAAAACTACCCTTACTGAAAAACTTTTACTATTTGGAGGAGCTATTCAAGAGGCTGGCGCCGTTAAATCTAACAAAATAAAAAAAGGCGCTACAAGTGACTTCATGGAAATTGAGCGTCAACGTGGTATTTCGGTGGCGACCTCCGTCCTAGGTTTTGATTACCGTAACAACAAAATTAACATTCTTGATACACCAGGCCACAAAGATTTTGCTGAAGACACTTATCGCACCTTAACTGCTGTAGATAGTGTTATTGTGGTGATTGATGTTGCAAAAGGCGTTGAAGAGCAAACCGAAAAATTGGTTAAGGTTTGTCGTATGCGAAGTATTCCCATGATCGTTTTTATAAACAAACTGGACCGCGAAGGAAAAGATGCGTTTGAATTACTTGACGAAATTGAGCAAAAACTGGGCTTAACGGTTACACCTCTAAGTTTTCCTATTGGTATGGGTTATGACTTTAAAGGCATTTATAACATCTATGAGCAAAATGTTAACTTATTTACTGGTGACTCAAAAAAAGACATTGAAGATACGGTTGAA
>CBFHKB010000181.1:0-1366 GCA_965656295.1 Psychroflexus sp. | reverse complement strand
GCAGTTGAAGTATAATTAGGCTAAGCGTCATAATCAAGTTTTAATACAACCTGACGATGTGGAATAAAACTACCAACAACGGCAGGAATAGCAAAATTAAACACCCACATTAAAGCAATCGAAATAAGTACCAAATTGACATCTATATTAAGAAAACTAAATATAAGTACTCCAACACTTCCTTTTATGGCTAAATCTAATACAAACACACTTGGAATTATAGAGCTTAAAACATACATCACATTAATAGCCATGTAGCATTCTAAATATCCTAAATCAATATTAAAAAAAAGGAATATTATATAGAGTTGGTAGCTAAATACAAAATGCTTTAAAACAGATAATTTAACTTGTCTTGGAAATTTATGAATATAAGGCTTTAGCTGTGCTATTTTATACTTAAAAAATGGTGTCTTGATCCCGATTATGACTAAAGCTAACCCAACCATTACAACAATGAACACTTGGGTTAGATTTAAATAACGTGTACTAAAACCCAGATAATATATTAAGCCTAGTATTCCAAAACCAAGAGTGCTTATGAGTTGACTAGTTTGTGCAACCAAATTACAACCTAAACAAAATGTCCGATATTCAGCTGAGAAAAATAAAGCTTTTGCCGCATAATCGCCCATACGATGAGGCGTCATAATCGCCCAACTATGACTCTTTAAGTTTTGGCAAATAGCCGTTTTTAGAGTTATAAACAATTTTGGACGTAACACGCTTTGCCATTTCCAACTATCAATAAGCCAATTAAAACTAGTAAAACATACGTTTATCACTATAATTGCAAGTAGATGTAACGTATTAAAACTGTAAAAATTAAATGCTTTAAAAACATGAATTTGCCGACTTTGAAACGAAAACCACACCACTAAAACAATTAAGATAGGAAATCCAAATCTCATAAAAGCCTTGAATATTTGTGTAGCTTTGTGTTTCATAGTACAAATAAACAATATTTAAACGTGAGTACTGATAAAATAATTTTAGGTATAGACCCAGGAACTACTATTATGGGCTTTGGTGTAATTAAGGTGGTTCAAAAAAAAATGGAATTTGTACAACTTAACGAACTCGATCTTAAAAAGTATAAAGATCACTACACTAAACTAAAACTTATTTTTGAGCGCACTATAGAATTGATTGAAACTCACCATCCCGATGAAATTGCGATAGAAGCGCCATTTTTTGGTAAAAATGTACAATCGATGCTTAAACTAGGAAGAGCTCAAGGTGTGGCAATGGCTGCTGGATTAACTCGTGAAATTCCTATTACCGAATATTTACCTAAAAAAATAAAAATGGCCATTACAGGTAATGGGAATGCAAGTAAAGAACAAGTAGCTAAAATGTTACAGGG
>CBFHKB010000180.1:0-1434 GCA_965656295.1 Psychroflexus sp. | reverse complement strand
CACATTTGAAACTTCACAGGCCGATTTAATTTTTGGTCCCGTAATTTACAGTTACCCTTCAAGTTTGTTACAAAAATTTCAATACTACGACTTTTTAGCGATTCAAGCAGTGAGTAAAGTTTGCGGTATACTTAGCCAGCCTATAAGCTGTAATGCCGCTAACTTAGCGTATAAAAAAGAGTGTTTTTTAAGATTGAAGCCTTATGAAGACAACACACAAATACCAAGTGGAGACGATTATTTTTTACTGCAGTGCTTTAAGCAAAACAACCGAAGAATTGCTTACGCAAGGACTTCGATGCCGGTGTTAACCCAAGCAGAGACTACACTTAAAGGCTTAATTAATCAGCGTAAACGTTGGTATGCTAAATCTACAAGCCATAAGTCGATCGGGAGTTTTAATTTAGAACTTATTTTAGTACTCGGGCACTTCAATTTAGTGTTTAGTTTAGTGCTATTTGCATTTCAATTAGTGCCCTTTAGTCTTGTGTCAGGTATTTTAATTAGCAAATTTCTTCTAGAATTTTTATCTCTGTATGCGTTTTCTAAACCTTATAACTTAAAATTATGTTGGAGAGAAACAATCGTAATTACTTGTGTTTATCCTTTAATTATCCTCTTGTTTTCAGTGATGCTATTTAACAAATCGTACACCTGGAAATAAGGGAAGCCAAGCCAAGTAGTTGTGTAATTCATAAGAAATAACTCACCTATTTGAGCGTTTAATTAAGACTCTGAGTAAGACTATATCGAGTACTCTTATTATTTTATAATAACAGGAATTTCAAGTCTAAGATCTACAGGGATACCGCGTTTGTAAGCGGGCTCTACGGGTTTTAACTGGCGTAAATAATTAGACAGTATTGAGGTTAAATCTTGGCCTTGTGAAGTGTTTTTGGTTGTGATAGACTTTAAACGAAACTCCCCAGATTTATGGATAACAAGATCAAGTTGCACAGTGTCTGGGGTTAAGTGTTCCTGCTTTACCAAGACCGAATCTAAACTTAGATAAGCATATAAACCTTTTTGAAAACACTTAATTTTACTGCTTTGGTGTATTGGATCACAAGCCGTAAATCGTGGTAAGCGATCTAAAACCTCCCACTGTTCCCCCATGGTTTCTTTGGCCACAAGAGCGTCAACGTTTTCATAGCGGTTATTCTGGCAAGATATCACCAAAAGCAATACCATTAAGAGGTTAAACAACTTCATCTCACAAAAGTAGTAAAACTTCCTTTCTTTACTTCGCTTTATTAAAATGCAAAGCTTGACGGATATCTTTTAGACGTCTATACATAAAATCTTTATATCGCGCAGTTTCAAGCTCGTCAAAATAGTCTTGATAACGGATAAAGTAAGGTAAAACCTTAGATTTATCTTTAAAAAACTCATCGGCTCCACGCGCTAACTTTACATAAGCAAGCTCATAGCTTG
>CBFHKB010000179.1:0-1493 GCA_965656295.1 Psychroflexus sp. | reverse complement strand
ACAAAAATTTATGAGTGCCGAAACATCTTCTTTCGTATCATTTATGCCTTCCCAAACGATATATTCGTAGGTAACTGGCTTTTTGGTAGCTTGGTACCAATAGATTAAGGCTTCAGCTAAATCTTCTAGTGGAAATTTCTTATTGAAAGGCATAATTTGAGTTCTTACCTCGTTACGAGCAGAATGCAAAGAAACCGCAAGATTAAATTTCACCTGATCATCAGCTAATTTTTTGATCATTTTTGGAACCCCAGAAGTCGATAAGGTTATACGTTTGGGTGACATACCTAAGCCTTCTGGTGATGTGATTTTTTCAATCGACTTTAGTACATTATTATAATTCATTAGTGGCTCTCCCATGCCCATGTAAACTATATTGGAGAGAGGTTGGTTATTATACAAACGACTCTCTTGGTCTATCGCTACCACCTGATCATAAATTTCATCAGCATTTAAATTACGTAAGCGCTTAAGTTGGGCAGTTGCACAAAATTTACAATCTAAACTACATCCCACTTGAGAAGATACACAAGCTGTTGTGCGAGAATAAGTAGGTATTAAAACAGACTCTACCGTAAAACCATCGTGAAGCTTTACAGCGTTTTTGATAGTACCATCATTACTGCGCTGCATAGTATCTACCTTAATGTGGTTAATTACAAAGTATTTATCAAGCATGGCCCTTATTTCTTTAGAAATGTTGGTCATCTCATCAAAGTGGTAACATGCCTTTTGCCAAAGCCACTCGTAAACTTGTGTTCCTCTAAAGGACTTTTCGCCTTGGGATACAAAAAAATCTTGCAACTCTTTCTTGCTTAATGCCCGGATATCTTTTTTAATATTTTTCACTTTACAAAGGTAAAAGAGAAAATAAGAAGATACTAATTATACATCAAAAACCTCCATCGACTTATTATAAGCAGACTCAAAACTCGTCATTTTCACTCCAGTATCTGCTTGTTGAGTATTAAAATAGGTGATTAACTTTTCGGTAGGCATGTTGCCAGTGAGTTTGTCTTTTGCCATGGGGCAACCCCCGAAACCTTGAATAGCTCCATCATATCGATAACAACCCGATTGAAATGCTGCATCAACTTTTTCAAACCAATCACTTGGGGTGGTGTGTAAATGTGCTCCAAATTCTATATTGGGATAAGCTGGAATAAGTTGAGAAAACAAATATGAAATAGTTTCATGACTAGACGTCCCAACTGTATCTGAAAGTGATAGTATTTCTACACCCATATTTGCTAAACGCTCGGTCCATTGCGCTACAATATCAACATTCCACGGGTCGCCATAAGGATTTCCAAACCCCATAGAAAGATAAGCTACCACTTTTTTATCATGCTTTAGAGCTAATGAAATAATTTCTTGTAACACTTTAACAGACTCATCTATCGTTTTATGGGTATTACGCATTTGAAAGTTCTCAGAAATAGAAAATGGATACCCTAAGTAATCTATTTCTCGAAACTGACACGCATCAATTG
>CBFHKB010000178.1:0-1498 GCA_965656295.1 Psychroflexus sp. | reverse complement strand
TTGTTAAGATTGCTAGTATTGCTATTATTTTTTTCATCACTTATAAATTGTTTCCGTTAGTTAAAATGAGACGTAAATCCAGCCATCTAAATCAAGACTACCATCCCCATATAAATCGATTTGGTAATAGTAAGAGCCCGCCGGTAATTGGCTGCCCGAGTTAGATGAGAAGTCCCAATCGTTTTGGTAATTGGTTTGCTTAAAGACTTCATTACCCCACTTGTTAAATACTCTTACGGTCGTGTTAGGGTAAGTGTCTAGATTATAAATCATCCACGTGTCATTAACGCCATCACCGTTTGGTGTAAAGGCTTCAGACACATTCAGTTCCATACGGTCACAAACATCGCCTAAACCATCTCCATCACGATCTTCCTGACCTGGGTTAGAGATTTCTGGACAATTATCTTCTGAGTTTGGAACACCGTCACCATCCAGATCATCATCACAACGATCGCCTATACCATCGCCATCTAAATCAGCTTGATCTTTATTAAATGTTAACGGACAATTATCTTCCGTATCTGGAATACCATCATTATCATCATCTGAATCACAATTATCTTTAATGCCATCACCATCGTTATCATCAAAATCACTTACGACATTCACTGTAAATAGGAGTGAAGATGAATTACCTGACGTATCAGTCGCTTGGAACGTGACAATATTTTCACCTTCGTCACTACAGAAGAAAATACTTTCTGAAATGGAGATACTCGCTATAGCACAGTTGTCAAAACTTCCTGTATTAACAGTCTCTGCCTCTAAGGTCGCCTCGCCATTCTCATCTAAGAATACTGTTACAGACTCTTCTATCTCAAGTACAGGTGCTATGACATCAATCACTGTTACCGTAGCTTCAGCAGAAGTTTCGTTTCCATTGACATCGGTCACCGTTAAAGTCACTGTGTTCGCACCAACAGTTGAACAATCAAATGCTGTGATATCAAGCACTAAGCTTTCTATACCCGTATTATCGGTACTGCCAGCATCTATCTGCTCAGGCGTAATACTTGCTTCACCATTAACATCTAACTCGATCGTAATATTTTGCGTAAGCACGGTAGGCGGAATATTATCACCAACGGTCACTATAGCCGTCTCTGTTGAGACGTTTCCGTTTACGTCGGTCACCGTTAAGGTCACTGTATTATCTCCTACATCCGCGTTAGTAAACTCTGTGATATCTAGACTATAAGTCGCAATCCCACAATTATCGGTACTGCCATTATCGATCTGAGCTGGTGTGATACTGGCCTCACCATTAGCATCTAAATCTACCGTGATATCTTGCGTTACAACTGTTGGATCAATATTATCTTCTACCGTTACAATAGCTGTTTGAGAAGCTTCATTGCCATTCACATCAGTCACCGTTAAGGTAACGATGTTCGCACCGACAGTTGAACAATCAAATGCAGTTACATCTAAGCTGTAAGTCGCTATGTCACAATTATCCGTACTGCCATTATCGATCTGTGCTGTTGTGATACTT
>CBFHKB010000177.1:0-1519 GCA_965656295.1 Psychroflexus sp. | reverse complement strand
GTGTGCCTGCTGGTGTATGGTCTGCCGCTTCAAAGCTGCCATTTGTAATCTGAGTTCCTGGCACTTCAATCTGAGTATCTTGATCGACATCAATCACGTCAAAGACTGAAGAACTAGCAGAGGTCAATGTAAGGTCAGTGGCTTGAATAGCTTCACTAGTAGCTATTTCATCATAAAAAATGTTGGTAAAGGTAGCTTGACCATCAATGGCATTGACAGCTGTGGTAGCATTGGTTGAAATCTCAACAGCATTAGCATCATTAGACGCTAAAGTCACTTCAGCGGTATATTCGGTATCTAAATTTCCATTGGCATCTTGGGCTTGAACAGTAATCTCTGCAAAAGGTGGTCCTACAAAATATTCAGTTAAGAACGTAGAAGTAAACACGAGTTGAGATGCTTCAACATTGATAGTTAATTCAGGACCTAAGATATCATTCCCATCATTGATTTCGTCTAAAAAGGCATTACTCCCATTGGTAGTGGTAAAGCCAGTATTGTCAAAACTAATTTCAGCTTGAAATAGTTTTTCATCACTTTCTTCTGGAAGTTGTTCATCAAGAAACAGCTCAATTTTAACAAATTTAGAAGCATTATCAAGAACATTAATTGTTGAGCTACTGAGGTCTAGATTAATTGAGTTAGCAGTAGATGTAATTTGGGTCTCATCAAGTGTAATAATTGTTGGTGTGCCTGTAAAATCTGCACTTGGGCTGTGGGTGACCACAGCTTTGGTCACGTCTAAACCATCCCAATTGAAATTGTTGTTATTGCCTTCACGAAGCGTGATTTGATTGACTTCGGTGTTTAATCCGTCAGAGATTGTAGCATCATCTTCAATTTCGAAGGTGATTGCTTCAAAACCTGTACCTGCATCTAGACCACCAAAATTGATGGTTTGTTCTGCAGCTACTAAAGTACCAATGGTTGCATTATCGGTTGTGGTGATAAGATCTGAAGTGTTAATCGAATTAATGTTAACTGTGTAATCTTTAATTTGTACATCATCTTGAGTATCACAATTATTAGGATCTGTATTATCTTTGATAATAATTCTTAATCGTGTATTTCCGATATTAGCATTTTGAGGAACCGAAACAGTTTCGGTTAAATCTAAGGTTGTGTTAGCAGCGATATCACCAAAATCAATGCTTTCTTGAGGGTCATCAAAACTACCGTTATTGTTAAAGTCAATCCATGCAATCACATGGGCCGGATTCGAAACATCAGATGAGACGTTAACTGTTAAATCAAAATCTATGTTTTGATAAATTTCAATAGGACCTAAGTTAGTGTTATCATAATATTCTGTCGAATCATCGATGGGTATACTCGTGTCTGAAAAGGATGTATTCGTGCTCAAAGAGTTAATTTCAACACTACTAGAACTTGAAGAACTCACCGAGCAATAAGAGATTTCAAATAGAATTGCTTCGGTATTTTCAGTATTGGTAATAGAAGTATTGTATAGTGGTCCTTGTACTCCTTCTTGGCAATATACAAAAATTGTAATGTGATA
>CBFHKB010000176.1:0-1535 GCA_965656295.1 Psychroflexus sp. | reverse complement strand
GAACGCACCCAAGAAAAAATTAATGCTCATGTAGATACGAGTGAATTAAATATTACTCAAGGTTTTATTGGCTCTGACCAACATAACTTTACCACGACTTTAGGACGTGAAGGTAGTGACTATACGGCGGCGATTTTTGCATACTGTTTAAATGCTGAAAGTGTCACGATTTGGAAAGATGTGCCTGGCGTGCTTAATGGTGACCCAAATGTATTTAACAACACACAACTTTTACATCAAATTTCTTACGAAGAAGCGATTGAACTTGCGTTTTATGGGGCATCGGTCATTCACCCGAAAACACTTCAACCCTTGCAGAAAAAAGAAATTCCTTTGTTGGTTAAATCGTTTTTCAATCCAACAAACAAGGGAACTTGCGTTCAAAAAGGAGAGCAAATTCAACCTTTAATCCCGTGTTATATCGTCAAGCCTAATTTGGTGTTATTATCGCTATCTAGTTTAGATTTTTCGTTTTTTGTAGAAGAAAATATTTCTGAAATTTTTGCATTGTTCCACCGTTATCAAATTAAAGTCGATTTAATTCAGAATTCAGCCATTTCATTTTCGGTTTGCGTGGATAATAAATTTAATAATGTCGATAAATTAATTGAAGAATTAAAAGCTAAGTTTAAAGTGACTTACAACAAAGGTGTGTCCCTATTTACCATCAGGCATTTTAATGATGCCGCCATACAACGGATTGAAAAAGATAAATCTGTGCTCTTAAAACAAGTAACGCGAGAAACCGTACAATTAGTGGTGAACTAAGCTTTTAGCACCGCTGCTTTAAAGGTTTGGCATAATGGCTATTGTTTTAAGACTTTAAATGTCTTTGAAGTATGAGCACTGTAAAGCTTTACAAAATAAACGCCTGTTTTTAATGACTCTATATTTAAAAACCTATCTACTTCATCTACGTTTTTAATCAGTTGCCCTGAAATAGTATAAACTTCAGCTTTATTGATGTCTAGGTTTGTAGGGTTCTTTAGCCATAATTGATCTTGCACAGGGTTGGGATAAACCAATAGCGCACTTAAACGCTCAAAAGCTGTTGTCGATAAATTACAGGTAGAAGAAAAATTATAATCCCTAAAAACATAGCCATTCACATCTGGCGCGGGTGTAATTATAGTCCAGGTATTATAAGGAAACTGATTTGACGAAGCTGATTGGGCGTCACTAACATTGATACATACCGAGTAGGTACGTGGCGGATCCCAATATTCGTGATCTAGATTAATGGTTAAGTTTTCGTAAGAAGAATTAGGGTTATTTAGGTTGATGGAATTAAAATGGGCACCACTAGACTCTAAACTAATATATTCTAGATGATTAAGATTACTAAAATCTAAGTAGGCTATGTTGATAAATGGGTTAACATCAACACTCTGGGTATCGGCAATAAACTCTCTAAGATTTAAATTTGAATTAAAAACATCTGACTGATTTTCATTAAGGTGAATATCTATGTTTGAAATATTAAGAATTTCGAGCGCAGTAAAATCTTCAATACCTGTAAAATCTGTTATGGTACT
>CBFHKB010000175.1:0-1613 GCA_965656295.1 Psychroflexus sp. | reverse complement strand
GGACTCGAACCTATTTTTAAACCAGTTGCATCATCTTTAATTCTTAGTGTTGTTGCTGGTCCTACGGCATCATTAGAATATAACGTTGTTGAGCGGTCACCTCTAATTAAAATGGCAATTGCTTCTCCAGCAGTAAATGTTCTATCGTTTGTAGAGCTAACGTTATTCCATGTTTGAAATTCAGTTTCCCATTTAAAAATTGAACCATTTCCTGTTAAGGTTTCATCTAGGCCATTAGACCCTGTATTAGCGCCTGTAATATGTGTTCCAAAACCAGGGTTTTCATTTTTGTTATGACCAGCAGCGACGTAATCTTCCCATATCAAATTAAAGTCACTAATGCTCCCTGAATTATTATTTTGATTTTCTTGCCAGTTTGAGTTAATAGTCGTTGACGTACTAATAGGGGAGCTGAAATACCTAAAGGCACGATTTGATTGTGGGATAAATTGTTCGATAATAAGACCGCCAGAAATAGTTGAACCGCTAGCGATTTGTCCAATGGTTGCCGAACCATTGATTGAACTTTTTAGAGTAAGTGTATCATTTGTAGCAATAGTTAAAGGTCCATTATCAATTCGGATTGACTCTATTAAGTCTATATTAGCATCTAAGGTTACACCATTATTATTACTAGATCTGATTGAGCCTGTTTCGACTCTAGAGCTAGAACTTAAACTTTGTGAAGTAGCACCGATAAAATTAAGCTCGCTGTCTACGGCATCTAAACTTCCATTATTAATTATGTTACCTACTAAAGATAATCTGGCATTGAGTTCAAAACTTGCTCCAGTATCAATTTGTAAATCTTCGCAAAATGTTTCTAGTTCTAGTGAAGTAGTTCCTGCTTGAATTAAAATATTGTCTTGTAAGGTTGATATACCATCTGGATTTTCAGGTGTCCAAGATAACCCATCATATACATAGTCAATGCTTGATTTTGATCCCGTCAATGTGATATTATCTAAACCAATATATTCATCAGATGAGTTATTGTATACCCTAAATCTAACTCTAATTGTACTAATTTCTCCACCGCTTTCATCTACAGTTACACTTACTAAACTGTTAGCGTCTTGGTCTGACCCAGTACCTAATAGACTCACTTCACCTTGAGAGACATTATCGTAAAAAAGTTCATATGACAACACATCATCAATTTCATCTAAAGCTATAAATTCATAATCGAATGTAAAGGTCATGTCGTCATAATTTGATACATCTACATCAACAAGCTCGATAACCTCAGGATTACTTGCGCCGGCAATAGCACCTACGTTATTAACCCCAAAGATTTCATTTTGAAACCCTGTATTATTGAATTCATCAACATTTCCACTATTGTTTTGTATTTCGCCATAAAAATCAGTGTCCCATCCTGATCCTGATAAGTTACTAACATTATCTATCGCCCAAATAGGAGTGGTGTCGTCCCAATCCTGTAATGCAATCACTTCTTCGTCAGTAATATCAAAACTTCCAGAAGTTACTGAACTAAAGCCAGGGGCTGTGGCCTCTAATGTAAGCCCTGTTCCAGTCGCTAAGTGAACAATATCATTAAAGGTGGCTGTCCCACTACTTGCATTGGTTGTACTTGTTCCTCCTGATAGTGT
>CBFHKB010000174.1:0-1664 GCA_965656295.1 Psychroflexus sp. | reverse complement strand
CATTGGCTAATGTTTATCTTGAGCAAAAACGTTACAATAAAGCTATTCAAGCATTTAAGATATTAATTTTGAATAATCCCGAAAAAAGTAGTTTATTTGCAAACCGTATAAAAGAGATTGAGAAATTAAAAGAAAATAAATAGAACATGAGTACATTTTCAATATTCCTAACTTTAATAGTCATCGTAGCATTTTTACTAATCGTTGTGGTGATGGTACAAAACCCAAAAGGTGGTGGTTTATCGTCTTCATTTGGTGGTGGTGGCTCTCAACAAGTTGGTGGTGTAAAACAAACATCAGACTTTTTAGACAAAAGTACTTGGGCGCTAGCTACATTACTATTAGTATTAATTTTATTAGCTAACTCAAGTGTGTTAAGTAGCAAAAATGTAGGAGATTCTAAATTAATAGATGAAAATACGCCTGCTCCAATCGAAAACACAAACGACTTAGATTTACCAGAGGTCGAATAATCGGTTAATTATAATATTTTGCAAATGCCAGCTTGTGACAAGCTGGCATTTTTTTTACCTATATGTCAGTCATCATAGATTGGCACAATTTTCGAAATGCCATTGATGTAAATTAATAAATTAAAAATTTTAAATAATGGCAGTAAACATTAAACCCTTAGCAGACCGAGTGCTTATAGAGCCTCAAGCCGCTGAAACAAAAACAGCTTCAGGAATTATTATCCCAGAAACCGCAAAAGAAAAACCACAGCGTGGTAAAGTGGTAGCTGTTGGTAATGGCAAAAAAGATCATGAAATGACAGTAAAAGCTGGTGACGTTGTACTTTACGGCAAATATGCCGGAACCGAACTAAAGCATGACGGTCACGATTACATGATTATGAAAGAAGACGACATTTTAGCAATAGTATAACCTAAACACAAAAACAATGGCAAAAGATATAAAATTTGATATAGAAGCAAGAAATGGTATTAAACGCGGTGTTGATGCACTAGCCAATGCTGTAAAAGTAACCTTAGGCCCAAAAGGCCGTAACGTGATTATTAGTAAATCATTTGGCGCACCAACTGTAACTAAAGATGGTGTAAGTGTAGCTAAAGAAATTGAGCTAGAAGATGCGCTTGAAAACATGGGCGCTCAAATGGTAAAAGAAGTTGCTTCAAAAACAAACGATTTAGCAGGTGATGGAACTACAACAGCTACCGTATTAGCACAAGCCATCGTAAAAGAAGGGCTTAAAAATGTAGCTTCAGGTGCTAATCCATTAGACCTTAAAAAAGGAATCGAAAAAGCAGTTGAGTCTATCAATGCCGAATTAGTCAAGCAAAGCGAGCAAGTAGGTGATTCTTCAGACAAAATCAAACAAGTAGCTTCAATTTCAGCCAATAACGACGATTTAATTGGTGAGTTAATCGCTGAGGCTTTTGCTAAAGTTGGCAAAGAAGGAGTTATCACAGTTGAAGAAGCTAAAGGTACAGAAACCTATGTAGATGTTGTTGAAGGTATGCAATTTGACAGAGGTTACTTATCACCTTACTTTGTAACAGATAGTGAAAAGATGATTGCAGACTTAGAAAGTCCTAACATCTTAATCGTTGATAAAAAGGTCAACGCAATGAAGGATCTACTTCCAATACTAGAACCAGCTGCCCAAAGTGGAAAACCTTTATTAATTATCGCTGAAGATATTG
>CBFHKB010000173.1:0-1670 GCA_965656295.1 Psychroflexus sp. | reverse complement strand
CATCTCTATAAAACTGATCTTGCAACTCTTGGAAGAGCGCTACTATTTTTTTAACCTCTGCGATGTTTTGATGATCTAAGCTGTCTTTCGTATAGGTTTCAAAGCTAAGCGTAGGATAGGGACGGTTGTCGATGAGTGCATCCAGGCGTTCACATACAGTGCCCGATGCGTCGATAAACGCGTAGTAATCACGGTTATAATCTGGACCGATAGCGTCGAGTGTCTCTTTTTCAGCAGATTGAAACTCCGTTAGTGGTGAATGGTAATGGGGATCATAGGTTCTAATCTGTATATGGCCTTTAAGGTATAAGTGATACACCTGTTCTGGCGAATCGACTACAAGATGATCGGGAGACCATAAATCATTAAGATGGTAAAAGTACATGTAGGCTACAAAGTGTTGAACAAAACGCTCGTAGGGAGGTAAAATGTCTTGTGTTAAGCTGGTGATGAGGCCATTTAAATCGCCTTCATAAGGATTTTTTGAGAAGAATTTCATTAGATGTCTGGTTTAGAGGTGATTAAATATAACTAAATAATGCTTGAATGTGCGGTTGAAAACCATCATTTTTTAATGAATTTGAGGCTTTTTACAGCCTTAAAACCCTTAAAATCAGACAAAATATCCGCTATTTTTATAGAAAAACACCTAAAAATCAGCCTCAAAACAGCTGATTTACAGGAAAAACTAAACCGACAAGAGCTTATTTTTTAAGTTCAAAAGGTTTTTGAAGCAAGCACAAGAGCTTTTCAGGCCAAGCTCAAGAGCTTATTAACCAAAAAAAGCCGATGCTGAGCACCGGCTTTTAAACAATAGATCCTTTAAAGGACATTATTCAGGGGTATACCCCTGAATTTGAAAATCGAGTTGATTGATTCGCTTTTGGATCCGCGAACCAGGACGGTAATTAAGCTTAATACGCTTCACATTACTTTGGTTCACCTCTTCAGGTACATCGCTACCTTCGGAGTTAACCCCGATTTGAAAGCTTCCTAAAATACCGAGTTGTACCACACGGCCTTGCGATAGCTCATCTAACATGTTGTGAACAAAGGCATGTAAGACGGCGAGGCAATCAGGCTCACGCACGGTAGACTGATTTGAAATCAGATACGCCAAGCGCTCTAGGTTGGTGTTACCGTTTTTTACGGCTTGCAAATAATAGCGTTCAGGCGCCGCTAGATCTCTAGGGTTTTTCTTCGCCTGAACTTTCAATATAGGATTCAAGTTATCCATAATTAAAGATTTAAAAATTAAAAAAAAGGGCTTCAAGTGTTCGGTGAGCGGGTTATTGGTTTAACCAAATTATAAAGGAAGCCGATGCCTTGATAAACGTCTCAGGGTATAGATTGCTGCTAGGTCATGTCTCTTGGTATTTAAATTCAAGGCTAAATTACAGCAAGACTTAAGGCGGCTTAATGCGAGATTAACGAGTTTTAGCGCCAGATAGAAGAGTTTACTCAGCGAGTTGTCTAGTAATTGACTATTAGGTAGTTAAGGCATGATTAGACGATGATTTAGAATCGAACTACCAACGAGTTACGATTCACGAATCACCATTTAGTTTTCTTTTCATTTTGCCTTGACGCAAAACAAAACAAAAGGTCAAGACTAATGTTAGGAAATTTTTGCTTCGTTACTCTACGCAAAACCCCTGCTGTCTTTTTTG
>CBFHKB010000172.1:0-1763 GCA_965656295.1 Psychroflexus sp. | reverse complement strand
TATCTATTTGGGACCATAAAGCTCAAGAAACTTTAAGAATAGACTTGTGGACTAAAGATATGCCGGTAGATGAAATGAAAACCTTTTTTCATCAAACCTTAGTAAGTATGGCAAGCACCTATCAACGTGCAACCGACGATGAGAAAATGACAGCCACATTTAATGATTTTTGCGATTACTTTGCTGAAAAGCTTGATCTTAAAAAGAAATAATGCAAAAACTCATTTTTGTTTATAATGCAAATTCTGGCTCCACAGCTTCGATCAAAGATGTGTTGCATAAAGTTATAAACCCAACAAATTATCCGTGTAAACTTTGTGCTTTAACCTACGGCTTGATCTCTGAGAAAAACAAGTGGAAAAAATTTAGAACTTCAACATCAACGGAATTTGAATTTTTACATGCCGATGAATTTAAAAGTCAACTGAAATCTAAATTTGGTATAGCTTATGACTTGCCCGTTGTACTGCAGCAAAATCAATATGATTTAGACCTCATAATTTCAGCTGAAGACTTTAAACGTATTGATACTTTAGATAGCTTAATTAAGCGATTAAAGGTGCATGTTTGATAGTTTGTTATAGACTATCATTAATGTCTTCAATGTATTGAAGTAATTCGTCACGGCCTGTTTTTTTACTTGATGAGGTAATAAAAATAGGCGGTAACTCGACCCAAGTTTCCATTAATTTACTCGAATATTGCGCAACTTTATTTTCAACTTGATGTGGTTTCAATTTATCAGCTTTAGTAAACACAATAGAAAACGGGATTTGATTTGTGCCCAACCAAGTCATAAAATCAACATCTATAGGTTGTGGGTCATGGCGTATATCTACAAGTAAAAAAGTGTTGACTAATTGTGGCCGTTTTTTAAAATATTGAGTAATGTATTTTTGAAAGACCTTTTTTTCCTTTTTACTCACACGTGCATAACCGTAGCCAGGTAAATCAACTAAGTGCCAATTTGAGTTAATTAAAAAATGATTAATTAAGCGAGTTTTTCCAGGTTTTCCTGAAACTTTTGCCAAGCTTTTACGCTCGGTAAGCATGTTTATTAACGATGATTTTCCAACATTACTTCGGCCAATAAAAGCATATTCAGGTAAGCTTGATTTAGGGCATTTTGTGACATCACTATTGCTCATCACAAATGTAGCAGACTTAACTTGCATAAACTATAAGTTTCGACTTTTAAGCCAGTCGTAGAGCAAAGTATTAAATAGTTCAGGGTGTTCCATCATGGCAGCATGACCACATTTATCAATCCAATATAAATCGGAGTCTGGTAAAAGTTTATTAAAATCTTCGGCTACATTTGGCGGTGTAACTGCATCTTGTTTTCCCCAAATTATACAAGTTGGTGTAGACATGTCAGGTAAATCTTTAGCCATATTATGTCTAATTGCACTTTTAGCAATAGCTAAAGTTCGTATTAATTTAGAGCGATCGTTAACAGTGTTATAAACATCGTCTACAATAGCTTTAGTTGCTATTTTCGGATCGTAAAATACATTTTCGGCTTTCTGCTTGATGTACTCATAATCACCACGTTTGGGGTAGCTTTCTCCCATAGCACTTTCATATAAACCAGAGCTTCCTGTAATTACTAAGCCTTTTACAATCTCAGGGTAAAGTTTAGTGGTGAGTAGCCCAATGTGGCCACCCAGTGAATTTCCGATTAAAATGACTTTACCATAGGATTTTAAATCAATAAACTCTTTAATATATGTGGTAATAGTTTTGATATTGGTTTTTAAAAG
>CBFHKB010000171.1:0-1813 GCA_965656295.1 Psychroflexus sp. | reverse complement strand
TCTAGGACCAGTATTAGCTGCGCAAGACATTTCTGTGAGCTTAGACGAAAATGGAACAGTCACGATTCAACCTACTGATGTTTTGATTTCAGTTGAAGACAATTGTACAGGGATAGAAGAGCTTGCGTTAACTTTAGATCAAGACACATTTACCGTTGAAGGCGTTTATACGGTTACACTTACCGCTACCGATGTGTCAGGTAATTTTGAGTCGGTAACGGCACAGGTAACTGTTGAAGATACGTTGGGGGTTAATGATGTAAACCTACATTCAGATGTAACAATTTACCCTAACCCAGCTCAAAACTTACTTACCATAGACTCCAGCCACTTACAAATAGGCCAATTAACGGTATATAGTATGACTGGTCAAAGAGTATTAGCGGGCTATGGCCATACACTTAATGTAAATCAACTACACAGCGGGGTTTACATACTCGAAGTAAAATCGGTTGAAGGTCAACCTCTTAAAGTTGTTAAATTTATTAAAGAGTAGTGATTATGCAATTATACCTAGATGAAAAGCAAAAACAGTTTAAGTCTTTAGTAGCACAACTCAATGATCTGCTAAAGCAGAATAAAACCTCCCCAAAGATTCGTGAAAAATTTGCTATAAAAGTTAGTAAATCGGATGCTTTTTTAATCGAGTCTATGATCGGAGAACCGCTACAATCTCAAAATCTTTGGGGCTATCCAATTCATAAGAAAGAATCAGGCCCACCTGAATTAGAGGCATAGTCTACTTTACGAGCAACAAACACCCCAATCCACTTTTAGTGATTTTTTAAGATTAGATTAATCATAATTGTTGTTTTAAACACCCACAGAATATGTGGGTGTTTTTGTTTAATAACAAATTTTCACTTAGATTTAGTATTTTAACTACCTAAAGTAATTATAATGAAAACAACACGAAAAATAAATTCTTTCTTTCCTTTAATGGTTTTAAGCCTTCTGCTTATTCCGTTTGTCGCCATGCAACTAACACCTGAAGTTAACTGGTCTATTTTAGATTTTATAGTGATGGCCGCTTTACTATTAGGCTTTAGTTATGGCGTGTTTTTCATTATACAATTTGCAAAGCGCAAGTGGTTGAAGTATGGCTTAATATTCTTGTTATTTGTTATGCTACTTCTGGTTTGGGTCGAGTTAGCGGTGGGTTTATTTTAATGAATAACAGCTATACTTAAACTCTTACAAATCCTCACGGTTTAGTTTAGCCTTTTTAGGATGATATAGCAAGGTGAATAGAAGGAGCGCAGCCAAAAAAATCAAGATATAAACTTCCATTTTGGTGTATAAATCGATTGAAGCCACAGCTTTTTTACCGATAAATAACTGGCGACGGCCTTCTTCAAGTTGAATTTTAGACAGCTTGTATAAATTGGTTTCAAGGCGGTTAAGATGCTGCTGAAGTTGTAAAGAGTTGGCATTGGGCTGGTCCATTTCAGTTTCTAAACGGTAAAGTGTCTGCAGGTTTTCTTCAAATTCAGTTAAGGTCGAAGCTTCATCCGGGACTAATTGGGTAGCCTTAAAGCGTTCAACAAGATCTTTAATCTCTCGATTAAGACGCTTGTTTTCAGCCTTAAAAAATGCTGTATTAGCTTCAATGACGGCCATTTCTTTTTCTTGAAGTAATAAATTCAGCTCAAAAATGATGTCGTTAACTACCAAACGGTCTTCATAAATAGTCGTGATGCTGTTTTGTAGCTTTTCAAAATTGTGTCGGTCTACATAATTTGTAGCAATAATAATAATGATAAACAGGCTCAGGGCAAACGACCATTTAAAGCGAGATAATTTCATAAACACA
>CBFHKB010000170.1:0-1893 GCA_965656295.1 Psychroflexus sp. | reverse complement strand
TTATCGTAAAGCTGTATCAGTTCAAGTTAAACGCTTTGACGATGTAATGGTCTATTCTTTAATCTTGGGAGATTTTAAAAATAGACTTGCTGCTGAACGATTTAAGTCTAAAATTGACCAAAACTATCCTGATGCATTTATTGTAGATTTAAGTTCTAATTAATGAAACAATTTGTCATAAATGAATAAGTTAAAAGAAAAATGGAATATTAAATCGAACTTTCAATTAATTATGATTTTAATTGGATTTTCGGTCACAGGTTCACTTGCTGCTTATTTGGCTGGACCTATTTTAAATGCGTTTGGTGTGACTAAAACTAACTTCAGTAATCTTACTTTAGGTTATGTGTTATATTACTTAATACGTATTTCATTAATTTTTCCTGTATACCAAGTTCTACTTGTAGTAGTGGGTGCATTGTTAGGACAATTTAAATTTTTTTGGACCTTTGAAAAGAAAATGTTATGCCGGTTGGGCTTAAAGCGTTTTTGTTAATAAGTCACTAATTTTAAAAGTAACTTGTAACTTTTTCATAATATTGTAGTCCAATTGGTAATGAATTTATTAAAATTTACATACACGATTTCTCTAGTTAGTTTATTACTTTGTAGTAGTGTAAACTTTCATGCTTTATCACATCTATTTGATACTGATGAGGCTGTAGCAATTGAGCATTGTGATACTTGTGATGACTTTATTCAAGTAAACCAAAAACAAGATTATCTTAAAACACCTTCTTATAGCGCAGATTACTTTTATGCGTTTAATATTGATCTTCATAAACAAGTAACACCTACCTACCAATTTTTATTAATTGATGCAAAACCCTTAGGTAAGTACTACAATAAACCACCACCTTTTAAACTAGCCTAAAGTCAACTCATTTTTTTGATTTACTAGTTTAATATTTTACTTATGTTTAAGGATTTAAGCCGTTTGTGCTTAGTGCTATTTTCCATTTATACGTACTCTCAAGATTGCGATTTAACCATTTCAGGTAAAATCATAGATTCTCATTACAATACACCACTTCAAGGTGCCGTAATTAGAATTGTTGGTTCGAATCAAATGGTTTCAAGTGATGTTAATGGTAAGTATAAACTCAATAATGTTTGTCGTGGGAATTTAACTTTAAAAATCTATCATCCTTATTGCAAGACTTTAACCAAGCAAATTAAAATCACTGAAAGTTCAAAACATAACTTCAAATTGGTGCATACTGTTGAAGAATTGAATGAAGTTTTACTTAAAGGAAAGCTGTATCAAGACAACTTCAACTCCTCTATAACCCAGCAAATCAACTCCAAAAACCTTGAAACGTTTAGCAATGCCTCCTTGGGCGATGCCTTAAAAACTATAAGTGGCGTTTCCTCTCTAAATACGGGAAGCTCTATTGTAAAGCCAATTATTAATGGACTTCATAGCTCGAGAGTGCTTATTATAAATGATAATGTAAGACTACACGATCAACAATGGGGAGAAGATCATGCACCAAATGTTGATATTAATTCAGCTGCAAACATTACAGTAATAAAAGGGGCTTCAGCGCTTAAATATGGTGGAGATGCCCTTGGCGGCACTATTGTAATTGAACCCCAGAAAGCACCTTTAAAAGACACCTTGATGGGCAAAACTATCCTCACAGGAGCTACAAATGGTCGTGGAGGAACAATTGCAACTAACTTAATTAAAGCTCAATCTAATGGTATTAATTACAGAATACAAGGCAGTTTGAAACGAATGGGAGACCTAGAAGCTCCAGATTACCAACTCACCAATACAGGACAACGCGAAAACAATTTAAGTTTAGGCTTTGGATTAAATAAAATCGATTATGGGTTTGATTTTAGCTATAAATTGACAGACTCAGAAATTGGTATTTTAAGAGCATC
>CBFHKB010000169.1:0-1963 GCA_965656295.1 Psychroflexus sp. | reverse complement strand
AAAGCGATATCCAATCGGCTAACGAAGAGGTTTACCAAATGACCCTTAAACGCCAAATAGAACTAGAAAAAGAACGCCTGCAAGAACGTAACCGTATTGCCGAAGATTTGCACGACAGCGTCTTAAGTCAACTTTTTGCCACGCGTTTACACTTAAGTTATCTTCCGGTGGTTAAATCACCACAAAACGAGAAATTACAGAACCAATATTTAGGAGAGTTACAAGACATTGAAAAAGAAATTAGAGACGTTTCACACCAGTTAAGCAACCAGTTAAGCAATACTGAATTTGGGTTTAGCAAAGCTTTAGAGCTACTAGTGATCGATAAAGCTGAAATAGGAAAACTTGAACCACACATTACAATCCAAAATGAAACTGAAGTGAATCAACTGTCAAAAGAATTAAAGGTAACTATTTATAGAATTTTACAAGAAGCCTTACAAAATATTATAAAACATGCTCAAGCCACTACAGTTGATGTTAAGTTGGAGTTATCCACAAACCTATTATCACTTAGTATTAAAGACAACGGTACAGGTATTACAACACAGCATAAAAAAGGCATTGGAATTAAGAACATGACCTCTAGAGCAAAGGCCGTAAAGGCTTGTTTTGCCATTAAACAACGACCAACAAAAGGAACAGCCATTTTAGTAGAATTCAACCTATAATTATGAAAAATAAACTCCACATTATTATTGTAGACGATCACCCCTTAATCGTTGAAGCTTACAAAACCAGTATTAAACAAGCCGAACCGCTATTAGAGAACACATACAAGGTAACTTCAGCTGAAAATGCCGACCAAGCCTTAAAACTCATCGACCAATTGAGGCTTAACCAGGCGCAGCCAGATTTAGTGATCTTAGATATTAAAATTCCGCCATCAAGCAATGGGAAAATTTTATCTGGGGAAGATTTAGCACCTATTTTTAAGGAAGCTTTCCCCCAAGTCAAACTTATTATTTCAACCACGTTTAATAATAATTACCGCCTTAACAGCATTTTAAAGCAATTAGACCCAGATGGGTTGTTAGTTAAAAACGACATTACTTCTAAAACCCTAGAAGAAGCTATTGTGAATGTGATTAAACAACCACCCTACTACAGCAAAAGCGTTTTACAACTGCTTCGAAAAAAAGCCTCTACAGAATACCTCATAGATGATATTGACCGGCGCTTATTATACGAAATTTCTATTGGCACACGAATGAATGAATTGCCAGATATTATTAACCTCTCGAAAACAGCGCTTGAAAAACGCAAACGTAATTTAAAAGAAGTTTTTAACGTTCAAAATAACGACGACCGCTCACTCATTATTCAAGCACAAAAAGATGGGTATGTGTAGCAGAGGCTAAAACACCAAGCGCTAATTGAGATTAGTGCTTTTTTTGACTTTAACTTACACCAAAAGCCTCTTAAGCCTTAAAAAGTCTTAACTAAACGCTTAAATCATAACTTTATCGAGTAAATCAGGTGTTTTTACCCTAAAAAGTACGGATTATGACCACTTTTTGTATGGTAAATGACCACCGCACGTTAAAAACAAGTCTCTATTTTAGCCCTATATTAATTTTAAAAAAATTTATGGTAAATATTTTAAACCTGAGAATCCCAATCGCAGAATAAGTGAAACTGATTTAGAAAATAAAGACGTTTTAACAGAGTTTCTTAAATTTATGGATGAAGCAGACCTTGGGGTTACCTTATTTGATGCTCAACCCACAGACGAGCATCCCAATCCTTTTGAAACTTTTAAAAAACTGAGTTTAAAAAACGGTTCTCCGTCAAAACAAGATTGTAATTAATTAAAATCCAAACACCATGAACACACGATTAATACTCCCAATAATACTACTGCTTTTAGGTTTAAGTACAAGCATAAAAGCACAAACTACTAACATTGGCTTTAACCGCTTTATAGGCACTTGGGAACACCAATTTAGCAACAGCAACCAAA
>CBFHKB010000168.1:0-2020 GCA_965656295.1 Psychroflexus sp. | reverse complement strand
CAGGATTGTCTATAGTTAATCTATGCTACAAATTGTAATTTATTGCTTAAACAGCTGTTTTTTTGTAGGCAATAAAAACTATAATTATGAAACACATCCTATTCATTGTCATTTGTTTGACAACAATTTCAATCTCTTTTGGTCAAAGTTTTGATTTAAAAACAGATTCTACAAAAAAAATGGTTGAATTATTCAATCACTTTTACGACCAGGAAAAACTTGATGTTAACGTTATTCTAGATCACGGAGTTGACTTGAAATTTATTAGTCAAATACGAGACAGAAATTTTAAAATTATTACAAAATCAGAAGCTTCAAGTTACAATGCATATCTACTATTTCACACTTTAGATATTCAAGAAAATGTGGGGCGTATAAGATATAAAATTGTCAATTCAAAAGTACCACAAGATTTTAAGTATTTACGTTTTGATATAAACAATTATCAACTAATCAAACACTAACTAAGATGAAAAAAATTACGTTATTATTATTTGCGCTAATTTGCACTTCAAGTCTATTTGCTCAGGATGTATTAGAAAACGGGAGATTAAGATTTGGTGAGGGTAATGAAAGTTCACTGAACACAGCAGGCAATTTATTACAGCCTTTCTATCATAATGGAGATTTACAACGCTGGTTTAAGTTAACCTATTCTAATTACCCTTTAGATATTGAAATTGGAGTTGGTGGTGATGGTACAAATAATTGGAATAGAAATGGTACTATAAGCTATAACCCATCGTGGGATAACCAAACATTTGATTTAACCCAGTACACTTCAGTAGGAACTAGTACTTACAATTCTTATGGAGAGTATACTGATGGGCAGGGAAATAGTTCTTTTGTTCCTCAGAACTTAAACGGATCAACATCTGGTTATGGTATAATAAAAACCACTGGTGATATTGAAATTAACGGTCAAAGTTTTCAGGTTGAAAACACCTATAATCTACCTGAAAATGATGGTTTTATTGAAGTTACCGTTAAAGTTACAAATACAAGCGCATCTCCTGCAAATAATGTAAGGCTTTGGGTTGGTACGCGTGATGATTATGTCGGAGATTTAGATGGCCCTGGAAAAATAAAGGGAAATATTAATGATGGTGTTTTCGAAGAGATAAGCTCACCAACAGAACAATCTAAAGCGATTAAAGTAATCTCTGACCAAGAGGTTGTTTTGTTCTACAGTAAATCTGACTTTGCTTACACAACTTTTGACTCTTGTTGTAGTTTCGACAACTCTACAGGAAAAGATCCTCTCGACCCTAATGAACCAACAAGTGTGTTAGAAGTACAATCGTGGAGTAATAATTATGTTGAAGATGGTTCATATGCTTTGTTTGTAAGATTTAATGATTTAGCTCCAGGGGAGTCTGATGAATTAACCTGGTACTATGCCGCTGGAACACTAGCTGAAATCGATGATATTGTTGGGGCGGTTGCTGAAGCATCTGGTTCAATAAGTAATATTTCTTATACAACAGCAGATTTTACAGCACAAACAGATACGCCATCTACGGGGTATTATGTTGTAGTCCCTCAAGGTTCAACCTTACCAAATGAGAGTCAAATTATTGCAGGCCTCGATTATAGTGGGGTTTCGGTGATAAATGCAGATAGTGCTGTTTTAGCAGCTAATACCCCTGAAGTATTTTCAATTGCTGGTCTAGAATCAGGTACAGATTATACCTTACATTTTGTAACAGAATTTGATGATAACGGGACAACAGCATATACGGACATATCTTCAATAGACTTCACAACCTTAGCCAACGACACACCAGTAGTGTCAAGCATAGACGATTTAAGTTTTTGTGTGGGCGAGACTTTTGCTCCGGTTGATTTCACGGTGAGTGATGACTTTCCTGCCACACCATTAACGGTGACGGCAACGTCCTCTAATCAATCATTAATTCAAGATACTGGTTTAACTGTTTCTAACACAGGGACTGATTATCAGTTAAGCTACACCTTTGTAGCTGATGCTATAGGGACGACCAACATTACGGTGACAGCC
>CBFHKB010000167.1:0-2023 GCA_965656295.1 Psychroflexus sp. | reverse complement strand
TATGTCCAGTTTTGTAACAGTAAACGCCCAGACAATACCTTCTATTGATAGTCTATCTGTTGAAGATCAACGCGAAATTCAACAGCTCATGGATAAAATAGAAGCGCAAGAAAAAGAACAATTAAAGCTTAAAGTGAAGGCCATTAACGAGAATTTGTCGGCTAATAAGATCACAGCACAAGAAGCAGAATCGCTTAAACAAAAAGCAGCACAAACCGCAGCGATTAATATTCAAGAGCGGCAACAACTTGCTAAACTGTATTTGTCATACGCCATTAGAAATAATATAGGCTTACTTGATTTAAGTGAAATGGACTTAAATATTGATCTTGATTTACCGCTAGATCGACTCCAAGAGTATACCGATACTATAGAACTAAACTTTACACCATTTTTTAAGTATGAGCGTATTATTAAAGATGGCGATGAACGTGAAGATAAATTGGTGTTTGATGTAACATCTACAGATACTATTCCTAAAGATAAGCATCTCAGAATCGAGTCCCGAACTGATTCTCGATTCGTTGTAGGCGTTGGTTTTAATAATACCTTTAACGAAGATGATTTTGGTAATGAAAACTACAAGTTTGCTGGAAGTCGTTACTTTAGTTTCGGTTGGAATTGGAGCACACGCCTATTTAAGTATTCAAATTTTTTACGATTTAACTACGGCGTAGAATTTCAGTTTAATGGATTAAAGCCAGAGAATAATCAATTTTTTGTAGAAAATGGTGATCAAACTTCGTTAGAAACTTCCACGCTAGATCTTGATAAGTCCAAGTTTAGAATGGATAATGTGATTATACCTTTACACTTAGAATTAACCAATTCTCGAAAAAAAACAACGAAAGATCAATACACTTACTTTACAGATCCAGGTGTTAAATTTGGTTTTGGTGGCTTTGTAGGCTTAAACCTATTAAATACTCAAAAACTTAAATATGAAGATGGTGATGATAATTTTAAAGTAAAGCAGCGCACCGATATGAACACGACTAATTTTCTATACGGTATTAGTACTTATATTGGTTGGGATAATGTTCAATTATATGGCCAATATAACTTAAATCCCTTGTTTAGTGATAATGCTGTAGACGAGCACAATGTTCAAATTGGCTTGCGTTTTGAAATTGATTAAATACTTTTGTTTCTCCTCAAAGTAGAATTTAATACACAAAAAACGGCTCTGATTATCAGAGCCGTTTTTATAGTTAGACTAAAGATGTTGCAATAGCGTCAATTTTCTGAGCTAAATCAATGTCTTTTTGAGTAATTCCTCCTGCATCATGTGTTTGTAATGCAATTTTAACTTGGTTGTAAACGTTTTCCCAGTTTGGATGATGCGCTTCTGCTTCTGCTTCAAAGGCTACGCGTGTCATAAATGAAAACGCCGTTTTAAAATCATCAAATTTTAATTCACGTTTGATGGTATTATTTGTTTTTGTCCAATCATTAAGCTCTGTTAATGCTTGATCTAATTCAGTTTCCGTTAATAGTGCCATAGGTTATAGTTTTACAGAATTATAAATTACATCATCTATACTAATGTAGAGATGTTCTGGTAAGATATGGGTTTTTGGTAAGACCGTAATATATCGGTCTTTATTAGAGCTATAAACGTTTTTGAATAAGGGTTGTTCATAGCCCAAGGCTTTGCAAATGTCTATAATTAATTCTTTATGATGCACCAAATCGCGGCTTCCTAGATGGTAAATGCCTTCTAACTCTTGGTTAATAATGTAGTGCATTTGTTGGGTAAATTTTTGATGTGTCGTAGCATTGATCACTACATTAGGAAAAACTTCAGCAGCTTCTTCAAGTTCTAGCAAGAGTTTTAATTCTTTGATTTTAGGCGAATTGTAGCCATAGACCATGGGTAAACGAATAATGTTGTAAAGATGGTTTGGCAAACGCATTAACCGATTTTCAATCTTGATTTTGTAGCGTCCATAATTGCTTTCAGAAAGCGTTTTGTCGTATTCGTAAGACGGATAATTGGTAAATGCATCAAACACATTTGCTG
>CBFHKB010000166.1:0-2097 GCA_965656295.1 Psychroflexus sp. | reverse complement strand
GAAGAAGAGTTCTCGCTTGAAAGAGTAACCGATATGGCAACTCTATACACAATGATTGAAGCAGACTTGGTTGAAGCTATTCCACATCTGCCAGTAACACAAGAATTACCGTTTGAAGTTACTAAAGGAGCTGCACAAGCTTTACTCGGTAAAGCATACCTATATCATGGCAGTTACGATGCGAGTAAGTTTGAGTTAGCAGCCTCTGCCTTAAATAACGTTATAACTAGTGGCCAATATTCACTTTTAACAAACAATAACTACCTTAATATGTTTGAAGGTAGCGGTGAAAACAATGCAGAGTCTGTATTTGAAATTCAATATACAGGAGTGCAACCAGCCAGTTGGAATTGTATAGAATGTAGTCAAGGTACATATTTTCCGAAATTTAATGGCCCGCGTTCACCATTTGACAATCCAGAATATGACGCCGGCTGGGGATTCTGCCTACCTTCTTTAGAGCTTTACGGCCTATTTGGTGATAACGACATCAGAAAAGATGTCACTTTCTACGACTTAAGAAGTGGAGACATTAACTACTCAGAAAGTCGAGATAATACAGGCTTATTCAATAAAAAATATCTACCTAGAAAAGAGGATCAAAGAGAAGGTGCTGATCCTTTAAATTACGCCAATAACTACCGGTCTATTCGCTATGCAGACGTACTATTAATGGCTGCTGAAGCTGAAGCACAAAGCGGTAGTCCAGCGGTAGCCGAAACTTACTTAAATCAAGTAAGAGCAAGAGCCTTTGGTAACAATAGCCAAGATTATACGGCCAGCGAAGGTCCATTATTAGAAGCTATCTATACTGAAAGAAGAAAAGAGTTAGCTGGTGAAGGCCATTACTTTTTCGATCTAGTAAGAACAGGAGAAGCTGCATCTAAAATCCCAAATTTTACAACAAACAAAAATGAATTTTTTCCAATACCTCTTATCGAAATCGAGTTGGCAAATGCTGTAGGACGTTGGGATAATCCAGGATATTAATAAATTGAATTAACACTTAAATTAAATAAAAATGCTTAGAAAAAGAGTTTATATGTTAGCCATATTGTTAATTGGCATAACAACTGGTTGTGACACTGACGATCAACTAAATATTATTGAAGGTTTAGATTTTTCAATAGCGACCTTAAACCCAGAAGGGACAGAAACTGGAGTTATAGCCACAACAATCCCAGGAGATGGAAGAATAGTCTTTACGGTAGACTTCGGCAACCCTAACGATAATGAAGATGTATTTCAAACCAGTGGACCAATGGTGATTTATGATTACCCCCTTGAATCTGCCGTTTATACCATTACTGTAACAGCATCTTTACCAGGAAGAGAAGATGTTACAATTAGCAAAGAACATACCGTAGTGTATGTCGAAGATCCAGGACCAGGAACTGGGCCAGACCCAACACCTACAGGAATTGTTGGAACTTGGAAACTAGCGCCTGAATCTGGAGCCTTTGGGGTTGGCCCAAATTTAGATGATGTGTCTTGGTTCTCAAGCTCATCTGAAGATTTACAGATTAGAGATTGCCTATTTGATGATGAATATGTCTTTAATGCCGATGGAACTTTCGAAAATATACTTGGTGATCAAACCTTTGTTGAAGCATGGCAAGGTGCAGATTCTGATGATTGTGGTACACCTGTATTCCCTCATGATGGCTCCGCTAATGCCGAGGCTACTTATTCCTACAATGCTAACGATGGTACGTTAACCATCAACGGAACTGGTGCTTATATGGGTCTTGCTAAGGTTCATAATGGAGGAGAATTGGCCAACCCTAGCGAAGCAGTAGAATCAATTACATACTTAGCCGAACTTTCAGAAAACGATACACGCCTCGAACTCGACATCGCTTTTGGTGACACAGGTTACTGGAAATTTAAATTTGTTAAAGTAGTTGAAGAAGCTCCAATTGTTGGAACTTGGAAACTAGCGCCTGAATCTGGAGCCTTTGGGGTTGGTCCAAATTTAGATGATGTGTCTTGGTTCTCAAGCTCATCTGAAGATTTACAGATTAGAGATTGCCTATTTGATGATGAATATGTCTTTAATGCCGATGGAACTTTCGAAAATATACTTGGTGATCAAAC
>CBFHKB010000165.1:0-2180 GCA_965656295.1 Psychroflexus sp. | reverse complement strand
AATAATAATTTTAATTAAATTTTGACTTAATAAACCATTTGTCATTAAAGGAGAAACTCAAGAATACACTTAAGTAATTCTCTTCAATTAAGTTATTGTTTTTAGTACCTCTTGTAAAATATTCGACTCCTAAATTAGCATTAGTGAATATTCGACCTGCTGGTATACCTACACCAAGAGTTATGCCAAACTCATTGATATCTTCACCTCTATAATTTAATCCTGTTTCTTCAAAACGTATTCCGGCGCGATAAGACAAACGATTATAAAAACGGGCTGGATCGTTATAACGCGGAACAAATTGACCACCTAAACTAAGTTTTTGTGAGGTGTTATATTCGACTTCGCTATCAAAATTAAAATTAAGCTGCGAAAAGTCTGAGGCTAATTGCGATGTAAAATCAGCACCGATATACCATTTTCGCTTTTGACCTACTCCAAGGCTCAAGGTAGTTTTTTGAGGTATTGTAAGTTGGGATGATTGTTCTGGTAATTGATTTTCATCAATCACGACAATGTCATTACTCGAAAACACTTGAACAGATGCCAGCCTTCTGTCTACAGTAGCGTCTAAATTTGCTTCTGGTCGAAAATTAGCGGCTGCCCTTATGTAAGTTTTTGTATTGATCTGAAAATCTTTCATAATTCCAAAATCAAAGTTGAATCCTCTTATTTCATTATTAATAGTTTCACGAGTTTGGTATTGTACTTGGTTTTGAAAGATTAAATTTTGGTATTTTAAGGTTCCGAAGTTATAATTAGCCGTAAACCCGAGTTTTAAATTTTTAAACAACTTAAACCCTCCGCTAAAATAAACTGAATTTAGCCCTCCTTTTCCTTCGAATTGGCTTGCAACATCATCATCGACTACATCTATATTATAACCAACAGATGAAACTGGCTTTAATCCAACACCTACACCAAACCGTTTAAACGGAATACCAATCGACAAATAATCAAACGTGGTATACGTTTGATCTTCAGAAGCATTTTGGGTTTCAAGGGTCAGGCTATTTATAGTCATTCCAGCCGTAAGTGCTGTGTATGAAAGATCGGCGTAAGCTGCCGGATTTTGAAGGTTAAGGTGAATACTATCGCTCGCTGAAGAAATACCTCCCATCATTCTATTCTCTGCCGTTCCTTTAAACGAGTTATTTCCTATACCTAAAAAAGAATAAGGCGAAAAGGTTCCTTCCTGAGCAATACTATTAAAGCCGATTAATAATATAATAAGTGTACAAAAGTGCTTGATCATTGATGTGTATTGTATTCTAGAATATAATTTAAGCCACTAGGCAAAAAATTTGAAGTCGCAAATATGCTATTTTTTAAGCGAGTTGACAACAATAGATGATCACCTCCTGTTAAAATAACTGTTAAATCTTCATTATCAGCAAGATAATCATAAATAAAGCCATCTATCTCTTTAACTAAACCTGTGATAGCTCCTATCTTCAAAGCCATATCTGTTGAATCTCCAATTAAAGGCAATTCTTGATTGTTTACTTGTATTAACGGTAATTTATCGGTAAACGTATGCATGGCTTTAAATCGCATTTGTAAACCCGGCGAAATAGCACCACCATGATAAATTTGATGACGGTCTATAAAATCGTAAGTAACACAAGTGCCTACATCAATAATTAAACAATTTTTGTGCGGAAACTCTTTTGCTGCGGCTGCGGCTAAAGCAATACGATCCAGCCCTAAGGTATCTGGTGTTTTATAGCTGATGTTAAATGGAAGATTACTTTGATGTGTAAACTCTAGCAATTGGGTTTTAGCTTTTAATAAATTTAAAACCGCTTTTGGGCAATGTTTAGTTGAAGCAATAATACTTTTTTGAACTGGATAACGATTTAAAATTGCATTTAAACGCTGTTGGGCTTCGTTATAGGTGAGTGCCTGGTGCAATAACTCCTGATCGTTTTCAAAAACGCTTAGCTTAAGGCGAGTATTTCCGGCGTCAACAACTAAATTCATTTCATCTGGTTTGAGCTACAAATGTAGTATTTTGAAAATTTAAAGAATTTATTTTGGTAAAAAGATAAATGCCGTTATATTTGCATCCGCAAAACTAATGGTGCCTTAGCTCAGTTGGTAGAGCAAAGGACTGAAAATCCTTGTGTCCCTGGTTCGATTCCTGGAGGCACCACAGTTTAAACCCCAGCTTTTAGTTG
>CBFHKB010000164.1:0-2302 GCA_965656295.1 Psychroflexus sp. | reverse complement strand
TCGCTACAAAGGAGCGTTACTCTTGATTCCTTATATTATTTTTATAATTTTGACATTTAAGTCTTAAATATTAGGGGGTGTTCGGTGTGTTTTTGTAATATAATGTAAATTTAACATCAAATAAATGGGGGTAATTTAAAAATAAACTTATTTTTGATAAAAATTTATTTTTATTATGGCTATCCTAAGATTTAATGCAATTAAAGAATCCCTTAACCGGAAACCAGTTCCTGTAGACGAAAGCATCAGAAGGTCTGAACTTTTTGGAAAAAACGTTTTCAATAAAGAAGCGATGCGTCAATACTTAACAAGCGATTCGTTTGATAGTATTATGGATGCTATAGAAAATGGTTCTAAAATTGACCGTAATCTTGCCGATCATATCTCGACAGGCTTGAAAGAATGGGCGATCTCAAAAGGAGCGACTCATTATACGCATTGGTTTCAACCCTTAACAGGTTCGACAGCCGAAAAGCACGATGCCTTTTTTGAAACCACAAGTGATGGTCGTTCAATTGAAAAGTTTGGAGGAGGACAACTCGTTCAACAAGAACCTGATGCATCGAGTTTACCTAACGGCGGTATTCGAAATACGTTCGAAGCACGTGGTTACACGGCTTGGGATCCAACCTCGCCTGCATTTGTATGGGGAACTACCTTGTGTATACCTACCATTTTTGTAGCTTATACGGGGGAAGCATTAGATTATAAAACACCATTACTAAAGTCGATTACCGCTTTAGATAAAGCAGCTACCGATGTGGTTAAGTACTTCGATAAAAAAGAATCTAAAGTCATTGCAACCTTAGGTTGGGAACAAGAGTATTTTCTTGTCGATACAGCTTTAGCAGCCTCTCGTCCCGATTTAATGATGTCTGGTCGTACTTTATTAGGTCACGCGCCTGCAAAAGGTCAGCAATTAGACGATCACTATTTTGGCTCTATCCCAAAACGGGTTTTAGACTTTATGAGAGAGCTTGAAAAAGAGTGTATGTTGTTGGGTATTCCAGTTAAAACAAGGCATAACGAAGTGGCACCAAACCAATTTGAGTTAGCGCCAATTTTTGAAGAGGCTAACTTAGCGGTAGATCACAATTCCTTAATTATGGATGTAATGGATAAGGTAGCAGAACGCCATTACTTTAAAGTTTTATTTCACGAAAAGCCATTTAAAGATGTTAATGGTAGTGGTAAACATAACAACTGGTCTTTAGCTACAAGTTCAGGTTCAAACTTATTAAGTCCAGGAAAAACGCCTATGCGTAATTTACGTTTTTTAACCTTTTTTGTAAATACTATTAAGGCGGTTTATGAAAATGAAGAATTATTAAGAGCTACCATAGCCTCAGCATCAAATGATCATCGCTTAGGCGCTAATGAAGCACCGCCAGCTATTATATCTGTATTTATAGGGTCACAACTTACTAAAGTTCTTGATGAATTAGAAAAAGTAACCGATGGTAAATTGTCACCACAAGAAAAAACTGACCTTAAGTTAAATGTGGTGGGTAAAATTCCTGAAATTTTATTAGATAATACTGACAGAAATAGAACGTCACCTTTTGCATTTACAGGTAATAAATTTGAATTAAGAGCGGTAGGTTCTACTGCTAATTGTGCAGATCCAATGACGGTTTTAAATGCTATCGTAGCCAAACAACTTAAGGAGTTTAAAGTTGAAGTTGATGCGTTGATTGCCGACAAAAAAATGAAGAAAGACGATGCTATTTTTAATGTCCTTCGTGAATATATAAAAGCCTCTAAAAACATTAGATTTGAAGGAGATGGTTATGGTGAAGCTTGGGAAAAAGAAGCTGCTAAACGCGGTTTAAGTAACAACAAAACCACACCTACAGCACTTAAAGCTAAAATATCTAAAAAAGCCATCAATTTGTTTTCAGAGCTCAATATCATGAATGAAGTTGAAGTGAAAGCGCGTTTTGACATTGAAATTGAAGATTATTCTAAACATATTCAAATAGAAGGACGTTTATTGGGAGATATTGCTCGAAACCATGTGATTCCGACAGCAATCAACTATCAAAACGTACTTATTGAAAACGTAAAAGGCCTTAAAGAAATTTACGGAGACAAATTTAAATCTATCGCTAAAGAGCAGTTAAACATTATTGAAAGCATCTCTAATCACATCGAGAAAATTAACTCTAACGTAGATCAAATGATACAAGCCCGTAAACGTGCTAATCACACAGAAGATGTGTCTAAACGCGCACACTTATATTGCGACGAGGTAAAGCCGTTTTTTGAACAAATTAGATATCACTGTGATAAATTAGAGTTA
>CBFHKB010000163.1:0-2308 GCA_965656295.1 Psychroflexus sp. | reverse complement strand
CTTTGGTCTGTACTAAGATTTGGTCCATCGTCTCATGTAGTCTTAATAGATACCTACAGTACCACTGCGTTTTGGTATGCTTTTTTATCAGCTCGCTTATGTCAACTATTAAAACTAGACTACGTACCAGTGCTACATGGCGGAAACTTACCCCTGCGTTTAGCGAAAAACCCTAAACTTTGCCAACAGTTATTCTCAAATGCAAAAGTTAATGTGGCGCCCTCAGGCTATTTACTGCATCATTTTAAAGCAGCCGGTTATACTAACGTAGTTTATGTCCCTAATACCATAGCTCTATCTAAGTATGCCTTTAAGCAACGCACCAAACTTGCGCCAAAACTTCTTTGGGTTCGTTCATTCGCGCATATTTATAACCCTATTCTTGCCTTAAAAGTAATAGAACAGCTCTTAGAATTTTATCCTGAGGCTCAACTAAGCATGGTGGGGCCGTTTAAAGATGCTTCTATTAAAGACTGTCAAGCTTATGCAAAAGCCAAGTCTCTGCCGGTGACCTTTACGGGAGGAATGCCAAAAGAACACTGGTTAGCTTACGCAAAAGATTTTGACGTGTTTATTAACACCACCAATGTCGATAATACGCCAGTGAGTGTGATTGAAGCGATGGCTTTGGGTTTGCCCGTAGTGACGACTAATGTAGGAGGTATTCCGTTTTTGCTCGAAGACGAAAAAGAAGCCTTATTGGTTTCTCCCAACGATGTACAAGCCATGTTGACTGCTATTCTTAGACTGTTAAGATCTCCTGAAACGAGTCAATCCTTAAGTCAAAATGGTCGTTTAAAAGTAGAAAATTTTGATTGGGAAGTGGTAAAGCAGCACTGGTTTGAAGTGATAGACGGCTAGTGAGTTTTCTGTTATCGATTTCTGTGAGTCCTGAGTCCCTGTCTGATGTCAATTCGAGCGGTTTTTTTTGAAAGATCGTGGAACGAAAAAGTGTATCGAGAACGGGTTACCCATTAATCGTTATCGGTCCTATATAATTAATAAAAGTAAATTTAACTACAACAAAACGTCTTCGGGTTGATCAGTAAAGCTCTAGGTTAGTGAGTGGGCAGTTTTGTCCCGCGTAGCATCTCACGTTTACCGGGTGGTCCCGGGAGTCGTTCGGTTTGAAAACCGAGCTGCTCAAGATTACGGCGTACTTGACCTTTAGCACAATAGGTCACAAAAACACCTCTAGGTTTGAGGGCTTTATAAAAGCGCTCTAAGCTTTCGATTTCCCATAAATCTGGTTGAACACGAGGGCCAAAGGCATCATAAAAGATAACATCAGCGGTTGATTTGGCATCGAGATCTTTAAATGGGTTTTGTTGTTTCTGCAAGGTAAAGTAAGTTGAGATTTCTACGGGCTGCTCCCAATCACATTGATGTAGCTCTAGGAAATCATCTTCATTTACCTCCTTTATATAGGTGTGAAAGTTAAAGTTGTTTAGCTCATTGATTTCAACAGGATAGGCTTCTAAAGTCTGATACGTTATATTAATTTGATGCTTTCTTGCCCAGGCTAAACTAATTAAGGCATTGAGTCCAGTTCCAAACCCAGCTTCTAAAATAGTAAGGCTTGCAGGATTGTTCTGATCTTTGAAATAATCTAAGCCCATACGTTTAAAAACATGCTCAGATTCTTGAACAGCACCATGTTTGGAATGATAGTGTTCATTCCATTCAGGGATATGCAAGCTTGCAGAGCCGTCTGCAGTGGTCATGAATTCACGTTTGAGCATCAGTCATGTCTAAAAAAAAAAGGGCTCATGAAAAGAGCCCTTTTGAATAAGGAAAGCTTAGTCTAATTGATATTTAACACCAGAGGCCATAAACGCCAAGGTTAATTTTGGTTCAGTGATGGCAGCGATCTCTTCTTCAGTTTTTCCAGCGTCTTCAGCCATGTGTTGTTGCTCGTCTACGCTTACGCGTTCTACATAAGCTTTACCGTTAACAACAGCTGTTTCACCAGCGCTATCTTTGGGCACGAAAAAGGCATAATCTTTAAATTTAACAAAAGACTCGTGGTCCTCACCAATAGCTAAACGCATCCAACAGCCTTTTTTCTTGCAAACGGAATTAACTTTAGCCTCAAATTTCACGTTTAACGTGTCGCCTTCAGCCATCGTATCATACAAGGCTAGCATTTCTGCTGAAGTTTTAACATCTTCCAATTTAAAGTCTTCACCAAAACGATCTTGATGTTCAAGGCTTAGTTCTTTAGCGTCTTTGTTTTCTACTTCGACTGAAGTTTCTTCGGTTGGCGTGTTAGCTTCAGTTGTCTCGGTTTCTGAAGTTGATGAATTTT
>CBFHKB010000162.1:0-2332 GCA_965656295.1 Psychroflexus sp. | reverse complement strand
TAGTGCGTATGCCAAACAGATCATTCAACATATTGGGGATGCTCAACAGATCATTCCACAGTTAGAAACCAACTTTGATTTAGTGTTCATTGATGCTGACAAGTCCAGTTATAGTCTTTATTTTGATTTGATTATTGATCAATTAGATTCAGGTGGATTAATTTTATCAGACAATGTCTTATGGAGTGGCAAAGTGGTTGAAGATTTAGACCCTAAGGATAAAGATACCAAAGCCCTACTGGCTTACAACAGAAAACTAAAAGAAGATCCTCGTGTAGAAACGATTGTATTACCTATACGTGATGGCTTGACGTTATCACGAAAAGTTTAGGAGCCCTAAGGCGTTGACAATTCTGAAGATTAAGTTGATCCTGAAAGAAAAAGCAAAGCCTTATTTAAGACATCGACCATATAACCTATAACTAAGATTTCCCATTAACACGCCAAAGCAAGCGCCTACTATAATATCGCTAGGATAGTGTACACCTACAAATAATCGGCTAGTTGAAAACAGAAACGGCCAAATTAATATAATTCCTATTCTAGAGTAGTGATTTCTTAGCAACAAGAAAATAAAGATACTTGCTGCGAAGGAGGTAGAGGCATGACCAGAAAAAAAAGAATAATGTTGAGGTTCAAAAATAATGTTGGCTTGCTCTGCAATGTGTAAAACACTACTTGGCCTAGGCCTAGATATAAGATATTTAACACCACTTGTGATAAGATATGTGACTAAGACCGTTGTGCAAAGTGCTAATAATTGGTAAATACCAGTTCTTAGTTTTTGTTTATAAAACAACAGTACTATAACTGTAATATACAAGGGAAGCCAGTTTAGAGGCTGAGTTACTAAAAGCCAAAAGGCATCGGTAATCTGTGTATTAAATTGATTGATCCATAAGAAAAGAGCTTCATCAAGCTGGGATACCTCAACTTGCATTAGAAGCGCCGTTTAATAGGTCCGGTGAGTTTCTCAAAGTCTTCTTTAGCTTTATGAGCCCCTTCTTCAATTTTATCTTTATGCTCGGTGAGTTTAGATTTAGTTTCTTGAAGATCTTTTTTAAGATCAAACTTAATATCTTCGACGTCGGCTTGCTTGGTGATTTCGTATTTAATCTCATCGGTCGCATTGCGAAACGATTTCATAGTTTTACCTAAAAAACGAGCTATTTCAGGTACTTTATCGGCTCCAAATACCATAAGTAAAATAAACAATACAAAAGCGATTTCTGCGCCGCTTATAAACATTACTGTTCTCATCATGATGCAAAGATACAGAAGTTGACCAAAACTTATTAAAACGAGTTCATAAAAAAACCGACTATTATAAAATAGCCGGTTGTTTAATAAACTGAAAATAGAATTTAATTATTCTGTTTAAACTCTTCAAATTCAGAAGTTTCTTCCTCTGAACTTGGCCACACATTATTCGTGGTATCAACATCAGCTGTTTCTAAGTTAGGGTCAACTTCAATTTTAGTAATCTTTTGCTCCGAAAGTATCGCTTTGGTTACCGATTGATCATTCTTTCGCCAAACTTGTACAGGATAACGCTTCATTTCAGATGTGCCATCTGCGTAAGTCATTTTAACTAAGATAGGCATAACTAAGCCACCTGGTTTATTGAAGGTAACTTCATACACATAATTTGGTGTAATTACGGCCTCTAATTCGGCTTTAGTGAAATTATCCATCATGTACTCTCGAAGTTTTGGTGCATGTTTAAGTGGATCGCCTGACTGGTCCATGTCTTGGGCTTCTTCAGAAGACGTATCTAATAAATAAACCGCATTTTTTGTACGCTCATTTTCAGACGGATTGGTAATTCCATAGCGGGCTAAAAGTGCTTTTCCTTCTTCGGTTGGTGTGTTTGTTAAAACATATTGTGTTACATTTTCCACACCAATATCGACATAATCTGTGGTGTAAAACCATCCTCTCCAAAACCAATCTAGTTCTACAGCTGAAGCATCTTCCATCGTTCTAAAGAAATCTTCTGGGGTTGGGTGCTTAAACATCCAACGTTGAGCAAATGTTTTAAAAGAGTAATCAAATAAATCGTGCCCCATAATGGTTTCCCTTAAAATATTCAAGGCCGTAGCTGGTTTTCCATAAGCATTGTTTCCTAATTGATAAACTTGCTCTGGGTTAGTCATGATCGGTGAAATGTAATCTTGATTACCTTTCATGTAATTAACCATTTTACTAGGCTCACCTCTTCGGCTTGGGTATTTATCTAATTGACCATTATTAGATTGAAGTATCTCTGGATATTCTTTAGCAAATTCTTGCTCTGATAAATATTGCATAAAGGTATTAAGACCTTCGTCCA
>CBFHKB010000161.1:0-2335 GCA_965656295.1 Psychroflexus sp. | reverse complement strand
ATATGTGGATAAATCTGGTATAAAATATTTTCACGGGTTTTCACAAGATATCACAGAAAAGATAAAAGCAGCAGAAATAATTACAAAACAACAACAACTCTTAAAAGACTCTGAACAACTTTCAAGAGTTGGGAGTTGGGAGTGGGATCCTATAAATGATAACGTGTATTGGTCAGATAATTTATTTTCCATATTTAAACTCCCACCAGAAAAAGGGGCGCCTAAGTGGGAAGAACACGTAAATTTATTTGTAAAAGAGGATTTTCAAAAATTAGAATTCGCAGTAGAAGAGTGTTTAAAAAACGGAACACCATATGAACTCCAAGTGCAAGCCATAAAATCAAACGGAGAGAAGCTTATATGTGTTTCACGGGGTAGAGCTGAAAAAAATGAAAAAGGAGAAGTCACTCGTCTTTGGGGAAGCTTTGCTGATGTGAGTAAAATAAAAAAAGCAGAGCAAGACTTGATTTTAGCCAAAGTAAAGGCAGAAAATGCCGATCGCTTAAAAAGTGCGTTTTTAGCCAATATGAGTCACGAAATTAGAACCCCTATGAATGGGATTTTGGGCTTTACAAGTTTACTTGAAAAACCAGACCTAACAAGTGAAATGCGAACTAAATATATTGAAATCATAAAACAAAGTGGTGACCGAATGTTAAATACGGTAAACGATATTGTAGAGATTTCTAAAATTGAATCTGGGCACGTCACAGTTTCGACAACTCAGGTTAATTTCAATGATTTTCTTAAATCTCAACTTGAGTTTTTTAGTCTAGATGCAGAAAAAAAAGGGTTAGATTTAATTCTCGAAAGTAAATTAGCTGAAGCCGAATCTGTTCTGCTAACCGATAAAAATAAATTAGATTCAATTGTTACTAACCTGATTAAAAACGCCATTAAATTTACCGATAAAGGAAGTATTAAAATTGGCTGTGAAAAGAAGAAAGATTTTATTGAGTTATATGTTAAAGACTCAGGCATTGGAATACCAAAACAGCTAAAAAAAGCTATATTTAATCGTTTTGAACAAGCCAATACCAAAGGTACAAATGTACAACAAGGGTCTGGTTTAGGACTCACAATTGCAAAATCGTATATTGAATTACTAGGTGGTAAAATATGGGTAGAGTCAGAAAAAAACAAGGGATCTAAATTTACCATCTCAATTCCCTATGTTCCTATAAAAAAAGAACTAAAAAGTAAAAGTCCGGCCAAAAAACAAAACAAGAATACACTAAAGAAATTAAATATATTAATTGTTGAAGACGATAAGATTAGTGCATTTTTACTCTCAGCCATATTAAATAAAGAAATAAATAACATCGAAATAGCAGAAGATGGATTGGAGGCTGTTGAGATTTGTAAGACAAACTCAAAATTTGATCTCATTTTAATGGATATGCAGTTACCTGGGATAAATGGAATTGAAGCTACCAAAAGGATTCGAGAGTTTAACAAAAAAGTTAAAATAGTAGCGCAAACAGCTGATACCTTTGAAGGAAGTAAAGAAAAGATGCCTGAATATGGTTTTGATGATTATTTATATAAACCAATAGATAAAAAGAAGCTTTTTGAAAAAATAGAGGCATTATTTAAATAAGAAGAGAGCTAACAAATGGCACAAATACAAATGTAAAGTTAAGGGATAAACACTTTAAGTCTATTTTAATTTACAAAACAGTTTGATAGATCATTAACACCAACCCACCAGCACGTTTACTATTTACTAGCAGCATTTAATTATAGAAAAACCTTTTTAATCATAAATACAGGTATATGCCTATATAACACCTCTATCCTACCCAAAGCATAACTTTAGTGATATAAAACAAGTAAGGTTAAAAGTAAATATACCTATAACGTATTAGCTCATATAACAGTATAAAATTGAAATTAGGTTAAAGGATTTTACTGTCAATGTATTGTTTTTGTATGGGTCAATTAATAGTTTACAGGTCTTGATTGGTATATGTTTACCAAAAAAAATACCACATGAAACATGTTTTTTCTCTAATCGCCATTTTTACAATTTATTCAGTCTATTCACAAAGTTTACCCATCAATTTTGAAGGTGATATAACAAACACAGACTTTGTAAATTTTGATGGCGGTACTGCAAGTGTTGTAACAAATCCAAATCCAACAGGAATAAACACTAGCAGTTCTGTAGCTCGTATAGTAAGAGATGGTGGAGCAATATTTGCCGGAAGTAAAATAGCCTTGATTGATAACCTAGACTTTTCAGAGTTTACAAAAATAACTATGAAAGTCTATACCACAGCATCAGTAGGCACTACGGTAAAGTTAAAATTAGAAGGATCTGGTCCTGCGGTAG
>CBFHKB010000160.1:0-2354 GCA_965656295.1 Psychroflexus sp. | reverse complement strand
GGTGAACCACTTGAATTTGAACGTTTAAATAACAATTCGTGGAAAATATCGAATGCTACTCAACTCGATAAAGTCGAGTATGTAGTAAATGATACTTATGATATTGAAGGTGAAGGAGACGTTTTTTCACCAGCAGGTACTAATATTGAAGTCAATGAACACTTCATGCTCAACTTACATGGCTTTGTAGGTTATTTTGAAGGGATGCAAGAACAAACACATCAACTTAAAATTAAGCGACCAGGAAATTTAGTGGGATCAACTTCTTTATCCATTACTAGTCAATTACAAGAAGAAACTTATAGTGTAGATGAATATGTTACTCAGCGCTATTTTGGGATCATAGATAATCCAATTATGTATGCTGTTCCCGATACTACTAGTTTCGATATTCAGGGTATGCAAGTCAAGTTAAGCGTCTATTCACCAAATAAAACCTATTCTACAAGCGATTTAAAGCCAGCTTTAGAAGAAATGGTACAGGCTCAAAAAGCCTTTTTAGGAGATATAGATAATACTCCCGTTTATGCGATATTACTTTACCTGTCTGATATGCAAACACCAGATGCTAGAGGTTTTGGAGCTCTAGAGCACCATACTTCAACTACGGTTGTTTTGCCTGAAACTATGCCTATAGAGCAGTTAAAAGAAACTATGACAGATGTGGTGTCACATGAATTTTTTCATATCATCACACCGCTTAACATTCACTCAAAAGAAGTGCATTATTTCGGGTATAATGACCCAGAAATGTCTAAACACTTATGGCTGTATGAGGGCGTAACTGAATATTTTGCTAATTTATTTCAAGTTAACCAGGGCTTAATTTCTGAACAAGAATTTTATGATCGTATGAATGATAAAATACAATCTGCAAAAGGCTTTGACCGTACAATGCCTTTTACGGTTATGAGTGAAAATATTTTAGAAGATGATTATAAAGATAGCTATTATAATGTTTACTTAAAGGGTGCTCTAATCGGTATGGCACTAGACATTAAACTTCGTGATTTAAGTAATGGCGAACAAGGAATTTTAGATTTAATGAAACAATTAATTCAAACCTACGGTAAAGACGTACCGTTTAATGATGACGCTCTTTTTGATGAGATTGTTAAGTTGACTTATCCAGAAATAGAGGCGTTTTTAAATACTTATGTAGCTGGTCCAAAACCATTAGATTTTGAAGCTATTTTTAATACAGTTGGTTTAGAGATGAGTTCTAAACTTTCAAATACAGGGTATTTGCTTAATGGTCAAACGCCATTCATTAATGTAAACCAAAGTACTAAAGAAGTGTTTTTTAGAAACTCATATCCCATGAATACTTTTTTTAAAAATCTGGGAGCACAGCCTGGTGATGTGATTAAAAGCATTAATGGGACAGCTTATAATTTAGATAACGTAAGAAACCTTGTTATGGCTTCAATGGGTTGGAGTGAAGGCGATGATTTTGAGATGACCATTATGAGAAATGATCAAGAAATGAAGCTTGAAGGAGAGCTACAACAACCTCAAATCGAACAGTTAAGCTTAAAAGCTAAAGAACTAGATGAAAATGCGCCTGCTCTTAAGCTAAGAGAAGCATGGCTCAAGCAATAAGCTAGATTAAAATTTTATAAAAGAAGCTCAAATTTAAGTTTTGAGCTTCTTTTTTTATCTTTATTTATACGTATTTTTGTCCTTAAAGAACACAGATAAATTTATCAAGTCCTTATTTGTAACATACAATACTCGCTACTATCAAAAGCAACAGAAAACGTTTAGTGCTAATTCTAAAAAACTATTGGTGCTTTTTTTATTAGAGGATATCCAAATAAAGAACTTATCTGAAAGTTTAAATAAATACTTTAAAGGGGCTTCAAGTTACACTATAAACTATGTGGGCTTTGGGAAGCGTAAAGATGTTGAAGTTCTTAAAAATCACATAGATCAGGATAGGGTTTATTTGATGAGTCCTAAAGATTTTAATATGTTTGGTAAGTTAAAATCATCAGATATACGACAAGTGACAACAACAAATTCATTTGATTATTGTTTTAACTTATATCAGGAACCGGTACCTTATTTTGACTTGATTAATGCGATGGCAAACATTCGTTTTAATATTGGTTTGCAAACTAATGCTCAAAATAAGTTATCAATAAGTGTTGGTTTGCATCAAACCGATCAATTTTTTAAAGAAGTCTCAAACTACTTAAGTAAAATTAGTTATGAATAATACCAAATTTTTGGGAACAGGTGTGGCTTTAATTACACCTTTTAAAACCGACCTTAGTCTAGATTTAAAAGCCTTAGAGGAATTAGTTGATTTCCAGATTTCTAATGGGATTGATTATATTGTCGTATTAGGA
>CBFHKB010000159.1:0-2362 GCA_965656295.1 Psychroflexus sp. | reverse complement strand
ATGCTTTTGTATAAGGATGTTTAGCCGCTTTAAACACCTCTTGGGTGTTGGCTAGTTCGACTAACTCACCTTTATACATGACGGCAACCCGTTGTGCAATTTGAGACACCAAGGCTAAATCGTGCGAAATAAACAACACACTCATTCCTGTGTGTTCCTGCAACTCTTTAATTAAATTGATAATAGCTTGCTGCACGGTGACATCTAAAGCCGTTGTAGGTTCATCGGCGATAAGTAATTCAGGTTGGCAAGCCATGGCCATGGCAATCATCACACGCTGTTTTTGGCCGCCACTAATTTCATGAGGATACGCCTTGTACAATTCTCTAGGACGTGGCAACTTCACTTGGTCAAATAAACGTAAGACTTCCGTTTTTATGGCAGTTGAACTCAGCTTGGTATGTTGCTCTAAAATTTCAGCCACTTGAGCACCACAACGCATCGAAGGGTTTAGTGAACTCATGGGTTCTTGAAAAATCATCGCTATTTTTTTTCCTCTCAATGTTCGGACTTCAGCATCGCTCATCCGCAAGATATCCGCACCATTAAAATTAAGCTCACCACGAAGTTCAGCATTTGATCCCAACAAACCCATAATCGCTTTAGCCGTCACCGACTTTCCCGATCCCGATTCACCAACCACGCCTAAAATCTGATTGGTTGGTAAACTAAACGAAACCTCTTTAACCACAGTTTGCCCCTTAAAAGCGATGGATAAATTATGAATATTTAAAAGTGAAGACATGCGTTAACTGAATTTGAACTTGCTCATATAATAAGGCTTACAAAAGTATTAAACTTAAGTTTAGTATACATTTGAGGTGGGGTTGGGCGTTGGCCTACCACGTGCAGATACATTATTAATTTTTTAACCGAGTTGAAGTGACCAAACCATACCGATCAATCAAATAAATGAGGCTTGTCATGGTCGCCGCTCCTAGTTCTAATTCACGCTTGTTAACGGCATCAAATGTATCGTTAGCGGCGTGATGGTGATCAAAATAACGCTGAGAATCTGGTCGTAAACCTGCCACGACATTAGTTGAAGTTTTTAGTGGACTTACGTCGGCACCACTACCTCCTAATTCGAAATAATGAATTAAATAAGGCTTAAATAAAGGTTTCCAGCTTAAAATTTGTTGGTAATTAGCCTCACTTGCTTGAAAACTAAAACCACGAGGCGTAAAACCACCGGCATCACTTTCTAAAGCAAAGACATGCTCTTCTTTATTGAGCTGGGCTTGAGCGGCATATTTTGTCGCGCCACGTAAGCCGTTTTCTTCGTTCATAAACAGCACGACGCGTAAACTATGTTTTGGTTGTATGCCTGTTTCTTTAAATAACCGAAGGACTTCCATCGATTGGACCACACCTGCACCATCATCATGCGACCCGTCACCCAAATCCCATGAATCTAAATGGCCACCGACTACGATATAGTTATCGGGATATTGACTGCCTGTGATTTCTCCAATCACATTGTAAGATTGTACATCAGGAAATTGTTGGCAACTTTGCTTAAAGTAAAACTGAAGTTCTGGGTCTTGTTTTAAAGCTTCAGACAATTGGTTAGCATGCCAGGTACTTATAGCCGCTGATGGGATACGTTGACTAAGTTTTAAATCGCCATAAGACATGCTTCCCGTATGTGGTAAGGTGTCAAGACGAAGATTCATAGATCTTACAATCACTCCAGCCGCACCATATTTAGCCGCTTCACGCGCACCCGAATAGCGTTGGTTCACGCAACCACCGTAAGCTGAAAAGGTTTGTATCAATTCAGGGTTCATAGGACGATTATAAAACACGATTTTATCTTTAATATTTTTTGCGCCAAGCCGAGCTAAGTCTTCAAAATTTTGCACCTCAACCACTTCAGCTGTTAAGCCTGCTGTTGCCGTCGCAATTGAACCACCAAGCGCACAAATCGCAACCTCTTGTTTTAGCTTATTAGAGGTAAAATAGGCGACTTCAGCTGCGCCGCGTTCCCATTTAGGCACCATAACGGGTTGCAGCCATACCTTATCAAGGCCCAAGGCTTCTAATTCGGCTTTAGTATAGTCGACGGCTAGTTGGGCATTTTTAGAGCCTGATAAACGTCCACCAATTTCATTAGACAAGTGGTCTAACCAAGCGTGAGATTGACCATTGGTTAAAGATTCTGTATAAATTTGCCGAAGAACAATCGAGTCGTTTTGAGCCTGACCTAAATATAGACCTATAAAAAGGGGACTTACCTTAACAATGAATTGGAAAAGCCTAGAAATGTAACGCATCATTTTTTGGTTTAAATATAGTATTTTAGAACTAACTTGTGTCTATTACTCTGTAAGGTTTAACGACAACTAAGCCTAAATACAAA
>CBFHKB010000158.1:0-2407 GCA_965656295.1 Psychroflexus sp. | reverse complement strand
CAAGTGTGTTATAAAGTCGATAACTATTATAGGCTTCAGTCGAATCAATTTGTAATACCGAATGTACAGGATTAGGATATAATTTAATGTTGGCTTGTAACTCAGGAGTTGTTGCATTTAAATTTTCTGCTTGGTAAACACGCACATAATCAATTTCTAAACTACTCTCTGTAAACGACGGACTTATACTGGGCAAAATCGCAACATTTAAAAGCAAGTATTGGTTGGCATCAAAAGGCCAAGTACTACTGTTTTTAACTTCAGGTTCATAGGTGTAGTGGGTTACACCATCTACTCTAAACTCAATATAATCAGGCGTCCAAATCATTTCGTAATTGTGAAAAGCTGTCGATGCATTGGGGAGCATGCGGCCGCCATAATTTACTGTTCCTCCAAAACTCGAAGGCGTATGTAAGGCGCTTGATACATAGTCTTGGTTGCTTCCCCAATGTTCCATAATATCTATTTCACCACAAGCAGGCCAAGGGGTTGTATCAAAACCTTGGTTGTCCCAATAGGCGCCATTTTCATCTATATTTTGGCCTAATAACCAAAGGGCAGGCCACGTACCTACACCGGTGGGAAGTTTAGCCCGTATTTTAACCCGACCATATGTAAACGCAAACTTAGAGTTTAATCGGGCAGAGGTATGGTTTTTTGTGATGCCTTGATCAGTGAAAACTTCAGCTTTAGCCGTAATTTTTAAGGTGCCATTCGAGACTTCAGCATTTTCTATGCGGTCGGTGTAATGTTGTATTTCACCATTGTACCATGATCCACCTGCAGGCAGTAAGGTTTGGTGATGCCATTTTACGTCATCTATTTCACCTGTACCATCAAACTCATCTTGCCATACTAATTGGGTGTAAAGTGGAGGCTCTTCTTCGGCAGGTGTACTGGTAAACTCAAAATCGTCAATATAAGCAACCACTTGATCTGTATTACCTTCACCGTTCAACTGAATTAAAATACGGTTTAAATCCTGGCGTTCTTGAGGAGGTAAATCGTTAGGGTTTAAGTTAATGTAGGTGTCGCTATCAAAATTAAAACTCACCGTTTGCCATTGGTTTGCAACAATAGGTTTAATAATTTCAGTTTGGTTGGCCCAAGGTTCAGCTTGAGATCCATTTTGCAATTTTAAAGACACCTGTAAAGGGGCATTGCCCGTTAATCCTGAAGTGGGAACATATAATTTAAATGTAAACGAGTGCGTTCCTGAAAGGTCAAAATTTGTAGGGTGGTTATACCTCACATTTGCATACTCAGCACCTTGATCGTGATATCGCATCACTTGTTCAGAAAGATTAGCCGAAAGTTGAAAGGGGTTTGCGAAATTCGCATCTATTATACAATTATCACCTTCCCAAACCATTGCGAAAGTTTGGTCTTCAAAATCTTCAGTTAGTGTGGTCTGTGCTAAACTTATACCTGAATATAGCCATAACACGCAAAGTAAATATTTTTTTTTCATGCCCTAAAAATAACTAAAAGTTCGAGCTATATATCCCATTTATGGGCTAAATACAACTTTGTATAGGTAGTGTAGGGGTGTAGTTAACCGTTTAATTGACAGATAACGTTAATTATAAAAATAGCCTTTGTTGTTTAAGGTTCTACCGATCCCCAGTTTTCACCCGATTTGATCCGGTAAAGCTGCATCTCTGAAATACCAAATTGCTTGGCAATCATTTTTAGTCGTGTACGCCGGTTAGGGTCGTTGAGCTTGCGTTTAATTAACTTCACACGCGTTTCGGTAAGTTTTGAATAGCGCCTCATGCCTTTCATTCGTTGAAAGTTAGGTCCTTTAAACTGGTGTATTTCTTTTTCGCGTTTGGTTGCCCATTTTAGATTGTCAACATGATTATTGGTTTTATCGTAATCTAGATGGATCACGTAAATGCCATCACCTTGTTCTAAAAAATGTTGGGCTACAAGTTTGTGAACATATCGACTGGTTTGTTTACCATTTAGGCGTTGTTTTAAACGTAAATTTTGGTAACCGTTAATGTAAGATTCGTTAACTAACACTTCTTCATCACCTTTACAGTTTAAAATTCGACCAAAGTTGGAAATTTTAAATTGTTCGTGTTCAGCAATGCCGTCATCAAATAGTACCGGTTTCCATTGTTCGTTGGGGAAATTACGAATCATAGAACTTTAATTTTTACAAATATACGGTATTAGGTGTTAGGTAACTAATCTTCAAATATTGGTATCTATAGGTTAAAAAATAACTACATAAAACTATAAATACTAATAGGTTTAAATGATTAGAACACTACTGTAGAATAAATTGAATGACGTTTGTTTCTTAAAAAATAAACCCCTTGTAAAACCAATTTACAAAGGGTTTATAGTGGAGATTATGGGTGTTAAATCGAACTATTTTGATATCGATTTGATGCTT
>CBFHKB010000157.1:0-2409 GCA_965656295.1 Psychroflexus sp. | reverse complement strand
ACGCCAGGGTTTACTTACTGAGCAACGTATTGATTTAGAAGATCTCCCAAAAGGGGTTTATGTTCTTCAATTAAATGCACCAAACGCTAAAACCGTTATCCAACGTATTATAAAGGCTTAGCCTATAATCTTACTAATTCTAGTTTAGGCCCCTTTTGTGTGATAGTTTTTAGGTTAGTTTTAGATATTTTATAAGTTATTCAATAAATTATAAGTTAAGTTTTACAATTTAATGTACATTATACACTTAATTAATGTACATTAATTGGTTAAACTTATAGGTATTATTGTTTACTTTATAAACTAATTTCTTAAACTTATTAATCATGGCTGTTACTTGTACAATATCTTTGCGTGGTAAAGGAACTTCGTCTCACGCCCACTACCATTTAAAGGCGGTTAGCCAACGTTTAATTAGTATGGACGAATTAGCCGAACGAATTAGTGAGAGTTGTACATTAACTCCTGCTGATGTGGTAGCCTGCTTAGCAGCTTTAAACAGTGAGGTAAAACACCAATTACAGGATGGAAACACGGTAGATTTAGGTTGGTTGGGGCGTTTTAGCCTTGGTTTACAAACGCAAGGACATGCCTTACCAAATCACTGTACAAAAGCCGATATTAAGGCGGTTAAGATAAATTATAGGCCAAGCTTAAAGTTAAAACGTTTTATAAATGGTGTAACCGAATTTAAAATAGATCCTGCGGCTAAGTTTAAGTATAAAACAAACAGCTAAAGGTTTATTATACTGTATGATGAGGTCTTGATTGGGTAGGTTAAGCTTGCATAACTATCCTGTAGGTCTAAGGTTTCTGGTAACTTCAACTGAAGTTAGCGAACCAAAACGAGGTTTGAAGTTGGCAAGACTGTTATGGCTTTAATCTTAGGGTTTAAAGCTATCTCGTCTTATCTTCCGCCTAAATTTAACCCGCTACTGTTTTGTTTTAAGCAATTTTATTTTATATTTAAAGGTCTGTTTTGCGGTGCATTCAGTTTAAGAATGTGACTCGCCGAGGCGAAGCCTTGTTTAAGTTTAAAATTCTGTTTAATTCTTCCCCATTTAATAATTGATCTTATGAAAAAAAAGGTGTATTTAGAACCTTTAAAGCATCGCGGTCAAGATTGCATGGCGATCCGGTTTAGATTTGATGAGGCCATTAAAAGAGTGGTGAAAGAATGTGGAGCGAAATGGACGCGAACGCATGATTGCTTTTATGTGCTTAACCAAACAAAGGTCAAGCAACATTTATATGTAAAATTGAAACGTTTAGGGTGTTATATCGATTATTCGGCAATGCCCAAACGCATTAGACGACCCACAGCACATTTAGCTTTAGAACAATTGCCAGAAACGCATTTAGCGGCTTATGAAGAATTTAAAAATTATTTGGTTGGCCAACGGAAAAGTAGCTCTACGGTGTATACGTATGCTAATTTTATACAGCGTTTTTTGAGTTTTTATGCCCATAAGCTGTTAGCCGATTTAGATTTACGATCGATCGAAGTGTTTATGGAACAAGTCATTGCTAAGGGTGGCTATAGCGTAAGTTCGCACCGCCAATGCGTGAGTGCTTTTAAGCATTTTAGTGCGCTTAAACTAGGTTTGGCTTACGCTCCTGAAGATTTACATTTCCCTAAGAAGGATAAAAAGCTGCCTGTGGTGCTTTCGGCTACGGAGGTGATTGAATTAATTCGGGTTACGCGCAATTTAAAGCATCGGGCTATTATTGGGTTAATTTATTCGTCGGGCTTACGTATTGGCGAATTATTAAGTTTGCGGTTAAGTGATTTAGATTTAGAGCGCCAGACCATACATGTACATGCGGGCAAAGGCCGAAAGGATCGGGTTTGCGATTTAGGTGAGCGCATAAAGCCGATGCTAATTAATTATGCGCAAACTTACCGACCACAAACCTATTTATTTGAAGGTGGTGAGGCCGGTAAACCTTATAGTGCCAGTTCGGTGAGGCAGTTTTTGAAACGCAGTTGTACTGCCGCTGGAATTAAGAAACAGGTAACGCCACATACCTTACGGCATAGTTATGCAACACATTTATTAGAAAATGGGGTTGATGTGCGTTATATTCAAGAACTTTTAGGGCATTCACGGCCAGAAACCACGATGATTTACACGCATGTTACCGAGCGTAAGTTGAGGGAAATTACCAATCCGTTAGATCAAGCTATACACAAGTATAACAAACTAGATAAACGTGATACCGATACGCGGTTATCCCGTAACTCTAATAAATAAACGTGTATATTTGTTTTTATATAACCAGTTGCCAACCATTAGACAAAAATTGCGAATGAACGAATATTTCCATCTTCAATTTAAAATGCTAAACCGAAGAATGATTGATTTCGGAATGCCACTTTTGATTGGATATACACTGTTACCATTTATT
>CBFHKB010000156.1:0-2437 GCA_965656295.1 Psychroflexus sp. | reverse complement strand
AAGTTTCACAATCCATTTATAGTTCAATAGGTTCTTTTTTGAATGCTAAGTCCATCAAAGACTTGTATCCGTCTATATTCGATTGGCTTAATTTATTTGATGTAAATACTTTTATTATTATAGTTATTATGATTATTGTGGCTGGCATAAACATGATTACCGCTTTATTGGTACTTATTTTAGAACGTCGACAAATGATAGGCGTTTTTAAAGCTTTAGGGGCCAACAATTGGACGATTAGAAAAGTATTTCTCTACAATGCTGGATTTATTATGATTAAAGGCCTTGTGATCGGAAATGTAATTGGTATAAGCTTGCTGTTGCTTCAGCATTATTTTAATCTTATCCCATTAGACCCTGCATCTTATTACGTTGAAACTGTACCAGTAAGTTTGCGATTAGATTATGTGTTGGGGGTAAATATAGGGACATTAGTCTTGTGTTTACTTATGCTAATTATCCCTACTTTTGTCATCTCTAATATTACACCTGTAAAAGCCTTAAAATTCGATTAAGCAATTCTAAAAATAAGCTTGTAAGTAAACTAATATGTATAAGTTTGCAAGCCCAAAAAACAACCTATGAAATACGCTAATAATATCATTGAAACTATAGGAAACACGCCTTTGGTTAAAATGAATTCGATTGTAGACGAAATTGATGCGTTAGTTTTAGCTAAATATGAAACCTTTAATCCAGGAAACTCTGTTAAAGATCGCATGGCTTTGCAAATGGTAGAAGATGCAGAAGCTGATGGACGTTTAAAACCAGGCGGAACTATTATCGAGGGAACTTCAGGAAATACAGGTATGGGTTTAGCCCTCGTTGCTATTGTGAAAGGCTATAAAGTTATTTGTGTTTTAAGCGATAAGCAAAGCAAAGAAAAAATGGATATTCTAAAAGCTGTGGGCTGTGAAGTACATGTTTGCCCTACCGATGTAGCGCCAGAAGATCCACGTTCGTATTATTCAACGTCGGCTCGGTTGGCTCAAGAAACACCAAATGCTTGGTATGTCAATCAATATGATAATCCTGCAAATTGTAAGGCGCATTTTAAGACCACAGGTCCTGAAATTTGGGATCAAACCGATGGTAAAATCACGCATTTTGTTGCGGGTGTTGGTACCGGTGGGACTATTTCGGGCGTGGGAAGTTATCTCAAAATGAAAAATCCAGATATTAAAATTTGGGGAATAGACACTTATGGTTCTGTCTTTAAAAAATACCACGAAACCGGTATTTTTGATCCTAATGAAATTTACTCGTATGTGACTGAAGGGATTGGTGAAGATATACTCCCTAAGAATGTACGTTTTGAAGTGATTGATGGTTTTACGAAAGTTACCGATAAGGATGCAGCAGTTTACACTCAAAAACTAGCTAAAGAAGAAGGAATGTTTCTCGGTAATTCAGCTGGCGCAGCAGTTAAAGGCTTGCTTCAGCTTAAGAAACACTTTAAAAAGGACGATGTTGTGGTTGTTTTATTTCATGACCACGGAAGCCGTTATGTTGGTAAAATGTATAACGATGATTGGATGCGCGAAATGGGTTATTTGGATTAGCAAACGATGATTAAGATAAAAAAAAGCCTGAGCAATTGCTCAGGCTTTTTTTATGAATACTAGTGTACTTCTTACTAAAATTCTGAGGTAAAGTGAAATTTAATTGAGGGGTATTTTTGTTGGGTCATTTGTAGTGAAAATGGCGAATCTGCTAAAAATACCAGTTGCCCCTGTTTGTCGTGGGCAAGGTATCTTGCTTTAACACGTTTAAACTCTTCAAACTCTTCACTCTTTTCATCCTCAACTTCAATCCAGCAGGCTTTGTGAACATTAATATTTTCGTAAGAACATTTAGCGCCATATTCATGTTCTAAACGGTATTGAATGACTTCATACTGAAGTGCTCCAACCGTTCCAATAATTTTTCGATTATTCATTTCTAAGGTGAAAAGCTGCGCTACACCTTCATCCATTAATTGTTCAATGCCTTTGTAAAGTTGTTTAGACTTCATCGGGTCGGCATTGTTAATGTACCTAAAATGCTCTGGAGAAAAACTAGGAATACCTTTATAATGTATGCTTTCACCTTCAGTTAATGTATCACCGATTTTAAAATTACCGGTATCATGTAAGCCTACAATATCACCAGGAAACATTTCATCGACAATGGCTTTCTTTTCAGCAAAAAACGCGTTCGGACTTGAAAATTTTAAGTTCTTTTTTAGCCTCACATGGAGGTAGGGTTTGTTTCGTTCAAATTTTCCAGAGACCACTTTTACAAAGGCTAATCGATCGCGGTGTTTCGGGTCCATGTTGGCATGAATTTTAAATACAAAGCCTGTAAATTTTTCCTCAGTGGGTAATACTTCACGTTCTTCACTGGTTTTTGGTCGTGGTGGCGGCGCAATATCTACAAAACAATCCAGTAATTCGCG
>CBFHKB010000155.1:0-2437 GCA_965656295.1 Psychroflexus sp. | reverse complement strand
TAGCAATAGTTTTAATAATCATTATTTCAAAATCTGCTATCAACATTAGTTCAGGTCAAGCTGGCGTTTTGTTTGAGCGTTTTGGTGGTGGTGTGGTTACTGATGAGCCCGCAATGGGAGAAGGTTTTCATATTGTTGCACCATGGAACGATGTTTTTATATACGAAGTAAGACAACAATCTTTAGAAGAAAGAATGAAAGTTTTATCTTCTAATGGACTAGATATTAGTTTAGATGCTACGGTCTGGTTTCAACCACAAGTTGGAACCTTAGGCCTTTTGCATAAAGAAATTGGTGAAAATTACATACAACGTGTACTGCAGCCAGCTGTTCGTTCTGCAGCTCGTAATGTTGTAGGTAGATACACACCAGAGCAATTGTATGCAAGTAAGCGTGAAGCTATTCAAAATGAAATTTTTGATGAAACAAATTCTGAATTAAAGGATCAATATGTAGAAGTAGAGCGAGTTTTAGTTCGAGATATATCTTTACCTTCTACCATTAAAGAGGCAATTGAGCGTAAGCTAAGACAAGAGCAAGAAGCTTTAGAATACGAATTTAGATTGACTAAAGCTGTACAAGAAGCAGAAAGACAGCGTATTGATGCAGAAGGTAAAGCACGTGCTAACGAAATTTTAAATGCATCACTTACTAATCCAACACTTTTTGCTCCAGATCAAGAACCTTATTGGTCCTACAGCTTAGGCGTGGGAAATATTTTTCGTGTGTTTCGTCTAGACTTTCATTTTAGAGGAAATTATAATAATTTACCAGACGCACGAGGTTTTGGAATAACAGGCGCATTCGGTTTTTATTTTTAAAATTTAAATCGCTAATAAGCAAAGTTTTATTAAGTTTGTCGACCGATTTTTTAACCTAATTTTATTAAGATGACATTTGACGCATTTATAGAAATCCCAAGCGGTAGCCGTAATAAATATGAGTTTGATTTTGACCTCAAACAAATTAGATTTGATCGTATGTTGCATACCTCAATGATGTATCCAGCAGATTATGGTTTTGTGCCAGAAACTTTAGCTTTAGATAATGATCCGCTTGATGTATTAGTTTTGTTTACTAATCCTACAATTCCAGGTTGTATTGCCGAGGTTAAACCCGTGGGTGTTTTACATATGTCTGACGAGAAGGGTCCAGACGAAAAGATAATTTGTGTGCCGGTCGATGACCCGATGAGTGATGTAGTTAATCAATTTAGTGATGTAAACCCTCATCTTATTAAAGAAATTGAACATTTCTTTAGAACGTATAAAGATCTTGAAGATAAAGAAGTTACTATAGGTAATTGGGGCGATGAGGCCGAAGCAATAGCTTTAGTTGAAAAAGCGATAAAACGCTACCAAGAAAGTGATCGAAGCGAACATAATTATGCGATATAAGTCGCTATTGCATAAATAAAAAGCCACCTTTTTAAGGTGGCTTTTTAATTTCTAAAAACTTCAATTTTAGGATACAAATCCTTACTTTTGTACAAAATCTATTAAGAATATGTTCGATAGTTTAAGTGATAAGTTAGATAAAGCCTTTCATGTTTTAAAGGGACATGGTCAAATTACAGAAGTTAATGTTGCCGAAACTTTAAAAGAAGTTAGAAGAGCTTTAGTTGATGCCGATGTTAACTTTAAAATTGCTAAAAACTTTACCAAAACGGTAAAAGAAAAAGCCTTAGGTCAAGATGTTTTAAAAACATTGAAGCCCAACCAACTCATGGTTAAAATTGTTAAGGATGAGTTGACCGACTTAATGGGAGGCGATGCTGAAGGTGTTGATTTATCAGGGCAGCCGTCTATTATCTTAATGTCAGGTCTACAAGGGTCTGGAAAAACTACCTTTTCAGGGAAATTAGCAAATTTTCTGAAAAACAAAAAAACTAAAAAGCCTTTGTTGGTAGCTTGTGACGTTTACAGGCCTGCAGCAATTGATCAATTACATGTCGTTGGTGATCAAATAGGCGTTGAGGTTTTTTCTAATAAAGAAGAAAAAAATCCGGTTAAGATAGCTCAGGCTGCTGTTGCATATGCCAAAGAAAATGGGCACAACGTGGTTATTCTTGATACCGCTGGCCGATTAGCCATAGATGAGCAAATGATGAATGAAATTTCAGATATTCATAAAACCATTAAGCCTAACGAAACCTTATTTGTAGTCGATGCTATGACTGGCCAAGATGCCGTAAATACAGCTAAAGCATTTAATGATGTTTTAGATTACGACGGTGTGATACTTACCAAATTAGATGGTGATACACGTGGTGGTGCGGCAATATCTATAAAATCTGTTGTGAATAAACCGATTAAGTTTATCGGGACAGGCGAAAAGATGGAAGCCATAGATGTGTTTCATCCTTCAAGAATGGCAGACCGTATTTTAGGTATGGGTGATGTTGTTTCTTTAGTTGAAAGAGCCCAAGAACAATACG
>CBFHKB010000154.1:0-2510 GCA_965656295.1 Psychroflexus sp. | reverse complement strand
ATAACTCTTCGTTTCGATCTATGGTATGTAGAACACCATTTTCACCTAAGCCTTCAGCCAAACTTAAAGCCGAATAGCCTGTGTAGGTGCCAATTTCGAGAATAGATTTTGGCTGAACTAACTTGGAGATCATACTTAACAACCGTCCTTGAAAATGTCCCGAAAGCATGCGGGGTTGCAATACTTTTTGCCAGGTTTCACGCGTTAATTCAGCTAGCAGTTGAGGTTCGTCTTCCGTATGTTCTTCAACGTAATCTTGAAGCGTATTTGTAATAAAATCCATTTAGCCTAAAATTTTATTGACCAACTCTTGTTTTCGTTTTTCATCATCGCCAAATAACCATTGCAGCACATTATCATGCCAAATTTCATCACGCTCTTGGGAATTAATAATCTGCTCATCTAAAGCTAAGTCAAGTATTTTTCCGGGGTAAGAGGATTGCGGCTCACTTTCCATTTCGCCTAGCGGATAAGGGTCGTCTAAACCAGTGAGGATTTGAGAACTTTTTTGATTTTCTAGCAGTAACTTTAAGGATCTTGTATCATGCACCAAGGTGTCAAAAAAGATGTTTTTATGTCCTACCGATTTTCGCGGATGCGTTTTCCCTTCAAATAAGTCGGGACGCCCATCAAAGCCTTGAATACGTCTTCCTAAATTAATTTGAGCCAATTGCCCACCATGAGCAAAACAAACCCGCATATTTTTGTACTTGTCAGGGTAACCGTTTAAGGTTAAAAAGTGATAAGCATCTGCACATTGGGCTAACATCCAAATTAAGTGAAATCGCCAAGACGTATTTTCAAGTTTTATGAACTTTTCACCATCGTACGGATGTACTTCTACCGCCAAATTATATTTATCAGCAAGTTCAAAGATGGGCTCATTTTCTTCATCAAAAATACAGCGCCATGTACCAATACTATCCATATAATGTGTAGGTAAGCATAACAGCTTTAAATCTAATTCTTCTACACAGCGTTCAATTTCCCATAGTGCACCACGAACAAAACCTGGATGTACCACAAAGCCACAGGTAAACTTATCAGGGTGATTGTGTTGTACGCGAGCGTTAAAATCATTTTGAAATCGTAAAGCTTGCTTCATTTCTTCAACCCTTAAGCCATTACCATAGAGTTGCGAAAGGTTTAAAACCACCGCATGGTCTATATTGTAGCGTTCCATCCATTCTAGCTTTTCATTTAAGAAAAAACTAGAGTCAGTCACTGGGCGTTTCCAACCCTTTTGTAACATGAATTTCTTATCATCATCTACCCAAAAAATTTCTTTTTTCTTCATGAAATCTGGAATTTCATGAGGGTAGGGTAAGAGGTGTGAATGACCGTTAATACGTAGCTTTCGTTTCATATAACTGGCTTAAAGTGATTTAGTTCGACCACCATCGACGGGCAAGTTTATACCGTTGATGTAGGCCGCTTGTTCTGAAGCTAAAAATACCGCTGCATGAGCTACTTCTTCTGGTGTAGCAAAGCGTTTAGCAGGCACTATTGATTTCATGAAGTTAGCAGCTTCTTCTTTAGTACTGTTTCTTTTGTTAGCCGCATTAGCAATAATACCATCTAAGCGACCGGTTGCGGTAAAACCAGGCAAAACATTATTGACGGTTATCCCATAAGAACCAAGCTCGTTGGCTAGGGTTTTACTCCAATTAGCAACAGCACCACGAATTGTATTGCTGACGCCAAGGCCATCGATTGGTTGTTTAACCGAGGTTGAAATAATATTTAAAATTCGTCCAAAGCCTTCTGCTTTCATTCCTGGTAATAAGGCTTGAACTAAAATTTGATTACACACTAAATGCATTTGAAACGCTGACGTAAATTCTTCAGTTTTAGCTTCATGAATTAAGCCGCCTTTTGGTCCGCCGGTATTGTTGAGTAAGATGTGATAGTTTTTTTGAGAGGTAGCTGTTTCAAGCTTTGCTTTAAGTTCGTCAGGCTGTTCAAAATTAGCGACAATATAGTCATGATTTTGATGCTGTTCTTGAGGTAATTCAGCTTGCGTTGCTTTAAGTTTAGCTTCATCTCGAGCTACAAGAGTAATAGAAGCGCCAGCGTTGGCCAATTGTAAAGCAATGGCTTTACCGATGCCAGCTGTGCTGCCACAAATTAGGGCATTTTTATCTGAAAAATTTAGTGTCATAAATTAAGGCTTGTAAGTGATACATACGTTTTTTGGTTCGGTGAAAAATCGCAAAGCTTCAAGTCCGCCTTCACGACCAAGGCCACTTTGCTTAGTGCCGCCAAACGGCGTTCTTAAATCACGATTTAGCCAAGTATTAACCCAAACTATTCCAGTTTGGAGTTCTTGGCTAAGGCGCATTGATCGGTCTAAATTAGACGTCCAAACACTTGCTGATAATCCGTATTTACTATCGTTAGCAAGCGCTAAAGCTTCAGCTTCGTCTTTAAATGGCATGAGGCTAACTATAGGACCAAATATTTCTTCTTGGTTAATACGGCATTGGTTGCTTTGTACTTCTATAATGGTA
>CBFHKB010000153.1:0-2598 GCA_965656295.1 Psychroflexus sp. | reverse complement strand
CGTAAATTTCAGTTGACGTACCCACCGTAGAACGTGGGTTGGTAGAGTTAACTTTTTGTTCAATCGCAATAGCAGGAGCAATTCCTTTAATATACTCAACTTTAGGCTTATTTAACCGCCCTAAAAATTGACGTGCATAGGAAGATAAACTTTCTACATAACGCCGCTGTCCTTCAGCATATAAAGTATCAAAGGCCAATGACGATTTTCCTGATCCAGATAATCCGGTAATCACTACTAATTGATTACGAGGAATACCAACGTCAATTTTTTTAAGATTGTGAAGTTCAGCTCCTTTAATCAGGATATATTCTTTGGGGTTTAAGTCGTCTAGCGCTGTTTTCATATGGTTTATTCGTGGGACAAATATACAGATTTAGTAAGCTAAGGATGATTGAAAAGACGATCTACAGATGTTAAATTATTTAAGATTTTTGGATGTGTTTTTATATTATTTATATATTAGCAACTTATTCAAAATCAAATGCCTATAAAATAACACTACTTTAACTTACATTTTAAGCTTATAGAAACGCAGTGTTATGGGTAATTTACAAACAGTTCCAGAGTCTACATTAGTTAAACGCTACTTAAGTGGTGAAGAACATGCTTTAGCGATGTTAATTAATCGTCACGAACAAAAACTTTTTGGTTTTATTTATTCAAAGGTTCATAATAAAACCATTACTGAGGATATTTTTCAAGAAACCTTTATTAAAGTTATAAATACCTTAAAGCGCGGAAAATACAATGAAGAGGGTAAGTTTTTGCCGTGGGTGATGCGTATTGCTCATAATTTGGTTATTGATCACTTTAGAAAATCTAACCGGATGCCTAAATTTGATTTTAATGGTGACTTTGAAATTTTTGATGTTATTTCAGATAATGAGATAGATGCTGAACATAAGTTGATTAAAGACCAAATTGAAGGCGATCTTCATGAATTGATTAAAGTTTTACCTGAAGATCAATTTGAAGTTTTACAGATGCGTATTTTTAAAGAAATGAGTTTTAAAGACATTGCACAAAAAACCAATGTTAGTATAAACACTGCTTTAGGTAGAATGCGTTATGCTTTAATCAATTTGCGAAAGGCAGTAGAGGCCAACCAAATAATTTTAACAAATTAGTGCAATAATTTGACATATAATGCGTTATAGCTTTATATATAAAACTTAGCTATGACCAAAAATTACATTGAAAATTCTATTTTAAGCTCATATGATGAGTGTTTGCTCCCTAAAAGAAGTACTGTAAAATTTCTTTTAGATTATTCAAAATCTCTACATATCGTATCAACACCTTATGGAGATTTTGAAACGATTCAGAATTAGCCTGAAATTATAACAAACATTACTGTTTTTAAGCCTGCTTTTTGCGGGCTTTTTTTTCGTAGGCATTAATAACCGATTTACGACCAATGGTTTTTGTGATCACGTCTTTATTTAGATCCCAACCACGAGCAGGAGAGTATTCACGACCATACCAAATAATTTGTAAATGTAAATCGTTCCAGACGTTTTCAGGAAATAATCGTTTTGCATCTCGTTCAGTTTGTATTACATTTTTACCAGAACTTAAGCCCCAACGATACATGAGTCTATGAATATGCGTATCCACTGGAAAAGTTGGTATACCAAAGGCTTGTGCTAAAACTACACTGGCTGTTTTATGTCCAACAGCCGGTAGTTCTTCTAAATCTTCAAAATTTTGTGGGACTAAACCTTGATGCTTATCAATTAAAATTTGAGATAAGCCATAAATTCCTTTAGATTTCATAGGTGATAGGCCAACAGGTTTTATGATTTCTCTGATTTCTTCAACCGAAAGTCTAATCATATCATAAGGATTATCAGCTCTGGCAAATAAAAGCGGTGTAATTTGGTTAACTTTTACATCAGTGCTTTGAGCCGACAATAAAACAGCAATCAACAAAGTGTAAGGGTCTTTGTGATCTAAAGGAACCGGAATACTTGGGTATAATTCCTTTAACGTATTTATAACGAAATCTACTTTTTCTGTTTTTTTCATTTGTTGTAATTTTAAACAAAAATAAGCATATGACAACTTTAAAGGTAGGCGATCAAGCCCCAAATTTTTTAGCAGAAGATCAAGATGGAAATTTACATCAACTCAGTGACTATAAAGGTCATAAATTAGTGGTGTTTTTTTACCCAAAAGCGAGTACGCCAGGTTGTACTGCCGAAGCTTGTAATTTACGCGATAACTGGCAAAGTTTTCAAAATGAAGGTTACAAAATACTAGGCGTGAGTGCTGATTCTAAAAAGCGTCAACAAAACTTTAAAAATAAATACGAGCTACCGTTTCCCTTGTTGGCCGATGAAGACAAATCTGTGATTGAAGCTTTTGGCGTTTGGGGACCAAAAAAGTTTATGGGTAAAGAGTATGATGGAATTCACAGGACTACATTTGTGATTGATGAAGACAGTAAACTTAAAGACGTTATTACTAAAGTAAAAACCAAAGCTCATACCGAGCAGATTTTATAATGTTATTACAAGATATAAAACTCTAAATCATTTTATGGTTTAGAGTTTTATGTTTAAAAATAAATTAGGCGTAAATCCAATACTCTTT
>CBFHKB010000152.1:0-2691 GCA_965656295.1 Psychroflexus sp. | reverse complement strand
ACTTATCTAGAAAAAGAAAAAGCAAGCTTAACTAAAACTCATTTTTCGTGGTATAATCAATTTAAATTGTAGGTTTTTGCCCAATTAATCGAGAAACATAGGCTTTACCTTGATGATAATCGCCTTCATTTAAGTCTATCTCAACCGCTTCGATTTGTGAAAGTTTTAAAGCTTTAAAATCTTTTTTTAAAATAGTAGTAGAGTAGAGCATATCTTCTTGTTTTGGGCCACCAGAGTTGTATCTTTTTTCTAATTGTTTGGGATGAAAGCATTCTAAAATTAACGTGCCGCCAGGTTTTAAAGCTTTTTCAATGCATTGGTGAACTTTTAATCTTATGTCTGGTGAAAGGTGTGCATAAATTAAAGCAATATAATCGTACTGATTTTCTCTAAAATCAAATTCTTCCGCCTTTGCTATGCTATAATTAAACTCAAGTGCATTGGCTTCAAATAGTTTTAATGCTTTTTGCCGGCCTGTTTCAGAATAGTCAAATGCCGAAACCTTGAAGCCATTTTTGGCGGCGTAAAAGGCATTTCGGCCTTCACCTTCAAGTGGTAGCAGTAGTGAACCTGGCTCCAACTGATCAATCTGTTGTTTAAAAAATTCATTAGGTGTTACCCCATATACATAATCGGTTTGATTAAAACGTTGGTTCCAAAACTCTTTCATCTTTTAATACAAAAAAACAGGAATAATTTCAATTATTAAGTGACTAATGTTACTCAAATAAATACGATTTATAGCTCATCGATAGCTTTTTCAATTGGGGTGTTACCAGAAATCATTTCAAAACTTTTTTGAGGAGCATGTTTTTCATTAAGGCAATACACTAAGGCAAAGGCAACGTCTTCACGAGAAATCTCTCCAAAGTCTCCTAAACGTTCGCTGACGTTGACTTGATGTGCAGCTTTATGATGCGTTAAACTCCCGGGTTGCACAATACTATACTTAAGTTTAGAGTGTTTAAGGTGATCATCGGCTTCTTTTTTAGCTTCTAAATAAGTTTGTAAAGACTTCATTTGAGAAGGATTATCGGTTCCCATAGAGCTAAGCATTACAAATTTATCTATTTGTGCTTCTTTAGCAAAATCAATAGCCGTTTTGGCTCCTTGTTTATCAACAGCTTCAGTTTTATCATCACCTGTATTTCCGCCTGAGCCCGCGGCGAATATAACTTTATCTATATGTTTAAAAGCTGGTTTAAAATTTTCCTCTAAATCACCTAATACCGTTTTGATATTATTATTATTAAAATAATTACGTTGGCTTTCGTGTCTTACCATTGCAAAAGGGGTGTAATTATTGGCTTGTTCTAAGAGTTCACAAACTTTTCTGCCGGTTGCTCCATTTGCTCCAATAACAAGTACATTATCCATAGTTTTAATTGTTTTAAGATTATTGTGGAATGATAAGTAATTTGAACTACAATTTTCTAAAACTTAAATTAAAACTAAATTTTGGCTGTTAAATTTATCAATTCGATAAAAATTTCCGGTTGGGTAACGTATGTGTTTTTAAAATCCTTCGACTTTCGGTTTTAGATAATTGCAGTTTTCTTAAACCATATAATGTGTCTAAGGCATAAGTGCGGGTTTCCTTAATATCAACAATGGGTAATGGATAGTCTTTACCCACTCTAAAATTGGCAAATTTTTGGTCAAGCTCTGTCATTAACCAAGGTTGGTGTGCAAATTCAGCTGGCAAATTGGCTAGTTCAGGCAGCCATTGTTTTATAAATCGAGCTTCGGGATCGTGCTTTTGAGCATTAAGCACAGGATTATAAACTCGAATAGTGTTAATTCCTGTTACGCCAGCTTGCATGTTAAATTGCGGATAGTGAATTCCAGGTTCAAAGTCTAAAAATTGCTGCGCTAAAAATGCGCTACCATGCCAAAACCCCTGAAACAAATGATGACAAAAAAAGGAAGCTAAAATGGCCCGCATTCTAAAATTAATATAACCGGTTTCTATTACGCATCGCATTGCTGCATCAACTAGTGGATAACCTGTTTCTGCAGCTTTCCAAGCTTTAATATAGTTGTTGTTAACTTTAAATACGTTAGCATAAGCCTTGTTAATCGGTTCAAATTCCATACGCCATTCTTGCTCGAATTTCTGGATAAAATGACTTTGCCAACTTAATCGAGAAGCTACCGCATTAAGCTGCCGTTTTATAGACTTACCCTTAACCTTAGGATTATTTGCACGAATATGAGCTAAACGTTGCGCTATTTCGCGAATGCTCATATTTCCCCAAGCAATGTAAGGCGATAATCGACTACACGATAAGCGTGCTAAATCGGGTTTACTGATATGATTGCTGTAGTTTAAAATGCGCTCTTTAAAAAAAGAATCAGCATATTTTAAGCCATTTCGGCGTCCACCAGGTTGCATAGATTTTGAAGAACTAGAATATAAATCCTCTTCGTTAAAACCTAATTGGCCTATGGCTGTGTTTGATAGAAATTGCCTAGGATGTGCTTTAAACTTTAAAGTTGGGCGGTTCATATAATCTTCCCAATCTTTTCGCCAATTTAGACGGTTATGACGACCACGAATTACACCATTATTTTGAAACTCATGCCACTTAATACCTTTGCTTTTTAAGTAGTTAAGTACTTGTTTATCACGTTCGTATGTGCAGTTTAAACCTGTTTCTTGATGAGAATATAAAGCTGAAATTTGATACT
>CBFHKB010000151.1:0-2877 GCA_965656295.1 Psychroflexus sp. | reverse complement strand
GTGTAGGTGGATTTGGATTTACGATAGCCAATTGAGTTGCTACTGCTATCGAAGGTTCATTAAATGCAATAAATGCGGGGTCTGAACTCCCACTAGGTCTATATAGTAAAGCAACAGCGTCGCCTACATTAGCTGGGGTTATTCCAAAATCTGAGAGGTCAGCAGCGCGAAAACGTAATGCTCGAGTTGTATTTACAAATCCAGAACTAGGCTGAGTGTAATTAAAGCGGTAAAAGTCTACATCCCAATTGGCGACCACTGGCTCAGAATTGAAGTTAATCGAAAAAATATTTCCTACCGTATTTCCCATACTATCGACAAATTCTAATTCATGTCCACCACCACTAGGTGAAGCGATCTGAGACACCAAAATATCAGGATCACCACCGATTTGTGATACATCAATTCCTGCTACACTTAAGTTAAATCTTGCCTCCGTACCATTTGGAATATTGGCTAAACAGGTTCCTAAATCTAAACCTTGAACACCATCGGTAAGAAAAGATGGTGGTTCATTGACTGTTGTAATCGTGTTAAATGGTAATGATGATGAGGCATCAACGCCATTAGCAATACCATCAAAACGCTCTCCTAAGCCAACAAAATAAGATCCTCCTCCAGCTGTTGGAAGTTCTGCAATAGGTAATGCTCTTATGACTAAGGATGTAAATGAAATCCCGTTGGCAGATAATTTACTATCGTTTATTCCTGTAGAATAGGTTGTCCCATTATACGTGAAACCTAATAATTCGTGAGAATCGTCAGGGTTTAATGAATTTATTGATGTAGATGAAGAGCTCCAAAATCCATCATAATTAGTATAAATTTCATTGATTTGAGCTGAAGCGTTTGAGGTTTGAAATAATGTGGAAACAACTAAAACAAATAAAAAAAAGTTGTAGAGTAAATATGTTTTCATGTTAGGCAAATTTTCACAAAAAAACAAAACTCAAAAATATTTATATTTTTAAAATTGCCTTAGGTTTATTAAAATTGCCTTAATGGTTAAAAAATTGATAATGAGATAAATAATATGTCTTTTTAAAGTTTTTGTAGCGCTAGTTTTGTATTATAAAAGCAGCTTTTATTTAAGCTTTCCGAAGTTTTATAACGGTAATTTCTGGCCAAATTCCAACACGCCCAGGGTAGGCTAAAAAACCAAAACCACGATTTACATTTATGTAGCGTTTGGCATGTTTGTAAATACCTGCCCATTGCTTATACCTAAATTGTACGGGACTAAATTTAAACCACCCTGGTATTTCGATACCAAATTGCATACCATGGGTATGGCCACTTAAAGTAAGCTGTAGATTTTTAGGGTGTTGATGTAAAACTTCATTCCAATAAGAAGGGTCATGACTCATCACTACTTTAAAGTCTTTTGATGTCAGGTTTTTGCATGCTAAATCTATATCACCAGCTTTTTTAAAGCCACCAGACCCCCAATTTTCGACCCCAACTAAATGCAAAGCTTGTTTATCGCGTTTAATTGCATAGTTTTCATTTCGAAGTAGACGCCAGCCTAATTCCTTTTGTAGGCTTAAAAATTGATCAAAGTTTTTTAGTTTCCCAGCTTCAGTTTCCCAATTGTGATAATCGCCGTAGTCATGATTGCCTAAAACCGAAAATATACCGTCTTTAGCCTTCAGTCTAGAAAATGTGTTTATCCATGGTTTCATTTCTTCAGCCAGGTTATTGACTAAATCTCCAGTAAACAAAATCGTGTCAGATTCCTGTTGGTTAATCAAATCTATCGCATATTCAATTTTTTCTTTGTTATCAAAGCTACCTGAATGTACATCGCTAATTTGGGTAATTTGATAGCCATTAAATGCCTCTGGTAAATCTTCAAAACTTAACTCGTAAGTCAAGACTTTAAAATTATATTTTCCTTTGTACATCCCATACAGTAAAGATAGAAAAGGGATTGCACCTAGGCCTAGTGCAAGTTGGCTCACAAATTTACGGCGTGAATTATCAAAGTTTTTAGTCTTTGATTTACCTTTTAATCGGTATACAGCATATTTAATTACACGAACAATATCTTCAAAAAATAAAATGATAAGACTTCCGATTTTGAGAGCCATTGTACTTAGGTAAATGCCAATAAAAAAACCACGATTACCTCCAAAAGTACCACCTATAGTAGGTTGGTTAAAACTGTAAACCATCAAGATTAATGGAATCATGGTTAACCCAACAAAAGCAATGCGAACTCCCCAAGACTTACTAAGTTGTCTAATAGTTTGAAACGCATATATTTCAATACTTAGTAAAAGAACAATAAGAAAAATCCAGCGCATGTTTTTAGCGCAAATATAGTTGCCTCATGATATCTTTAATTTATTTTAAAATTAAATTAGCGTTTAAGCTTGCTGTATTTAAGTAGGTTTTACCTTTGTGCTATGTCTGGTATTTATATTCATATCCCATTTTGTAAACAAGCTTGCCATTATTGCGATTTTCACTTTTCGACCACACGAAAGCATCAATCACGTATGGTTAACGCTATTTGCAAAGAGCTCGAAATGCGTTCGAGCACACTTGCTTCCCCTGTGGCAACTATTTATTTTGGTGGGGGAACACCAAGTTTGTTGTCCAAAATAGAATTAAATCAAATTTTTGATACGATCTATCGGTTTTTTAAGGTTTTGCCTTCGGCTGAAATTACATTAGAAGCTAATCCAGATGATTTAACTAAAGCTTACTTAAGAGAGCTTTCAGACACTCTGGTTAACCGATTAAGCATAGGCATACAATCGTTTTTTGAAGCTGATTTAAAATTGATGAACCGAGCACATAATGCCAAAGAAGCCCAAACCTCGGTTGAATTAGCCCAAACGTATTTTGATAATATAAGCATCGATTTAATTT
>CBFHKB010000150.1:0-2889 GCA_965656295.1 Psychroflexus sp. | reverse complement strand
AATAGAGATTAAGTATAGCTTATAATTGGCTAATTTTTTCGCTTAAGGTCGAAATAAATTTTTTGATAGGACTTTTAATCATCATCGCCATTATGCTATTAAATTCTCCTTCAAATACTAAATGTACTTGAGATGTGGTATCGCTAACAGCCTCGATGTGGCCTGTAAGTGTAAATGGAAGTTTATCACTAGTTGCTCCTAAAATCACTTGACTGGGAGATTTAGCTTCTTCTAATTTTAATTTTATTACAGGCATACCTTTAAGTTGAAACAAAAAAGCATTGTCTTCGAGCGTTTCAAATTTTTCAATAGTATCAGGCATTATTTTTTCGAAGTTTTCAACTTTTTCTAAAAAGTTAAATACTTCAGATTGGGATTGTTTTACTTCTACTTTAGGACTTTCTAAATGCATATGTTATGGTTTCCATTGGGCAGGATTAGTGCGCCAAGTTTTTAATAATTCGAGTTCTTTTTTATTAAGGTAATTGGTTTCATAGGCTTGTGTTAGCAAGCTATCGTAGTCGCTTAAGGTTTTTAATTCAAGCTGTGCTTCTTCAAAATTATGTTTAGCAGTATCGAACCCATAGGTAAATACGGCCATCATGCCTTTAACCTTTGCATTAGCCTCTGTTTTAAGTGCTTCAACAGCATTTAAACTACTTTTACCTGTGCTAATTAAATCTTCAATAACAACTACGTTTTGGTGAGCCTCGATATAACCTTCAATTTGGTTTTGCCGACCATGTTTTTTAGGCTCTGGTCTTACATACACAAAAGGTAAACCTAGATAGTCGGCCACTAAGGCTCCTATGCCTATAGCGCCAGTTGCTACACCAGCAATAACATCAGGTTGGCCAAAATTTTGTTCTACAGCCTTAGCCATTTCAGCTTTGATGTAATTTCTTATGCTAGGATATGATAATATAATTCTATTATCACAATAAATAGGAGACTTCCAGCCACTTGCCCACGTAAATGGCGTTTGTGCATTTAATTTTATTGCGTTAATTTGCAATAATAGCTCTGCGGTTTGTTGGGCGGTTTGTTCACTTAAAATCATATTACAAATGTATAAAGTTTTCGTTAATGATGTACCAATTATTTTATCGACCGATAAAGAAATTGGAATGCATTATACATCATTACCAATAAAAAAAGCTAATGTTAAACAACTTGTTAAACAAATTGAACAAGGAGAATTAACGCACTTACATTTGTATCACCACAAACCTCATAAACTGCTTAAACATTTAAAAAAACAAATAAAACCTATTATTGCTGGTGGCGGAAAAGTGTTTAATGCACAAGGCGAAATTTTATTTATTTACAGGAATAAAAAATGGGATTTGCCTAAAGGAAAAACAGAACAAGGCGAGTCTATTGCAGAGTCGGCTTTACGAGAAGTAGAAGAGGAAACTATGGTTCGCGGCTTATCAATCACAAAACCTCTACAAGTGACCTACCACGTCATGAAACGTAAAGGTAAATACCGCTTAAAAGAAACACATTGGTTTGAAATGTACACAGATTATCAAGGCCAACTCTCACCGCAACGTCAAGAAGGTATTACCAAAGTAAAGTGGAAAAATAAATCTAAAAGCATTAAAGCCTTAAAAAAATCCTATGCTAATATAAAGCTTCTATTTAGTGAAGACTATTTTACTTCGGAAGCCTAAAAATAGGATACCTTAAATGTGCTTTTTCGTAATGTAAAGAGTGTTTATGAATCCATTCTAATTGCCGATACCAGTTTGCCTTGAATTCAGTATTATTAGACTTAAGGCTATCAAATTTAAATTTAAGCTCTTTGTTACGGTTTAAGATTTTAAGTGCTTTATCTTCAAATACATAAGGTGAAAAGCCTTCCTTTTGCTGTAAAATAGCATCAAAATAATTCCAATTAAAAAACGAATCTACAGCTTCAGGCTCCAGTGTTTCAATGAGATAACGAATGCCTGGTTGGTTAGTGTAAACAATAACATCTTTGGCTTTTAACGCAACAGTTTCAGTGGTTGTAGTTACCTCGGTACTATTGTGTAAGTAGTGGCCTTCGTAAGGTGTTTTGCGTGTTTCAAAATTTTTAACAGAATACACTTCAACATTTAATGAACTATCTTTAGTAAGCCTATTCATCGAAATAGTATTCTTTTTTAATAAGTCAATAATTTCTACGTACTGCTGCGGAATGATATAAGCTTGAGGTATACTTACGCTATCACTAGCTTTAAAGTAGTTGAAGTAGTCAACTTTAAATTTTTGAGGTTTGTTGCGATTAAATTTTAAACGTTCTAAACCAGTAACTTTACTTAGCTTAGTTGAAGCTTGGTAACCTAAGAAGTCTAAATTAGAATGTTTGGAGCGATCAACCTGATAATTAAAACTATAATACTTAGCCTTTTGATACTGTTTGGCTTGTTTTTCCTTTAGGTTTAAAAGCTCTTGCTTGTGTTTCTCAGTTACTTTTGCGATACTTTTAAGCATTTCAAAAGTGCCTTTAACTCTTTTGTTGTAAGGTTTTAACATATGAGTTTCGATCATTAAACCGAGACTATTAAAAAGTGTAGTATACCCAGTCGAGTAGCGGGGAGAATCATTAAATTGGGAGAAACCTACTTCTGGAGATTGATTAAAAACATTTACATAAGGCGTGATGTTCCAATTTTTTTTGGCTAAATCTTTTTCAATTTCTGGTCTAAATACCAAATTTAAAAAGGTACCTAAATCTCCTCCCAATTTGTTGTGCTGTGTAAATAAATGGGTTAAGGTATATTGATAATCGGCACCGTTACTCACATGTGTGTCTACAAACACATGAGGTTTAACCAGATGAAAAATCTCATAAAATGCTTTGCTGTTTTTAGTATCAGATTTTATAAAATCTCGGTTGAG
>CBFHKB010000149.1:0-2990 GCA_965656295.1 Psychroflexus sp. | reverse complement strand
CTCCTTTAAAAATTGGAGAGGAATGAGTATTTCGGGAGGTCGACGAATTAAAAGAGCCATATTAATTAAAGCCAGTAGCATTAAATTTTTAACCGACACTGAAATAGACCACTTGGAACAAATTGAATTGATCTCAAGTTATATCGCTAACAAGCATACTGAAATTAAAAGCTACAACACATCCCATGACATCGATAAAAGCCAACTTATTAATGGTCGAAACATGACAAATTTTGGAGCATTTAGAGCTTATGTCGATGAATATTTAAAACACAACAAGAATATTAATCCTGATATGATGATTATGAGTCGCCAATTACCACCAACTCCCGAAGGTATCCCGCTTGAGGTTTACGCCTTTAGCAAGGATAAGGTTTGGCAAAACTATGAGCGAATCATGGCCGATATTTTTGATCACCTTTTAGCTTCTACCAATTACTTTAATCTAGAGGTTTTCGAAAAACCCACGGTATCGGATATAAAAGCGTTGTACGCTTCAAAACATTAATTTAAAATTAACACCTAAAATTTAATTTTTAAGGAGTCACTACATCAATATTTGGTATTTTTGCACGCCTATGTTAAACACAAACCATAAAAAAAAACCGCGTTGGAAACTGCTACATCAGTACTATTCCTATACCGGTTTTTATAGCTTTTTAGGGCGTAGTTTACTCAAAGCTACACCGCCAATTTTAGTTTTTATTGCATTACTACTTGGCATACACTTTTTTGTCATGGATGTGAATACCATGTTAGATTATGTCACTGCTAATTTCCCTGATATTGGAGTGTTTGCTGTATTTTTTACTTCAGAATCTATCTTGGGACTTATCCCACCAGAAATATTTATCGCTTGGTCTGGAAAGTCAGATTTACCGTGGATTTATCTTTCAATTTTAGCCGTTTTGTCCTATTTAGGAGGTGTGATTTCTTACTTTTTTGGCCGTGGTGTCGCTAATATTCCTTCTGTGTTTGTATACCTTGAAGTTAAAATGTCTAAGCACATCAAAAACATGCGTAAATGGGGTGGTTTACTAATCATTGTAGGCGCTTTGCTTCCTTTGCCATTCGCCATTTCTAGTATTGCAGCTGGTATTATTAAATTCCCCTTTGGAAATTACTTACTATTTGGCCTACTACGCTTGGTTAGATTTGCCATTTACGGCGTCATGATCTTTGGCGCACTTTAGGCTGAAATAAAGTCGTGAAAATTTAAGCCTAGCATTACCATCATCATCTTGTAAGGTAAGTATAAGCAAGCTAGTCTACTGCTTTATTCTTACTGAAGCTTGGCACACTAAAAATTTCAAATTGAACTGACAAAAACCATATCAAATAAAAAGCCTTCTTAAGTTTATCTAAGAAGGCTTTATTTCATTAATTAAAAAGAGGTTTTAAATAATTTTAAAACGTTTACGATCAACTTCTTTTAAGTAAATCTTTCGTATTCTAAGAAAGTTTGGAGTTACCTCAACATATTCATCTTTTTGGATGTATTCTAAAGCTTCTTCTAAACTAAACTTCTTAGCTGGAACAATTTTAGCTTTATCATCGGCACCAGAAGATCGCACGTTAGATAATTTTTTAGTTTTAGTAATATTTACCGTTAAATCGTCCTGGCGTGAATTTTCACCAATTACTTGACCTTCATAAATATCTTCACCTGGATCAACAAAAAACTTACCACGATCCTGTAATTTATCAATAGAATAAGGAATAGATTTACCGTTTTCCATAGATACCATAGAACCATTTAAACGCTGTGGGATATCTCCTTTTAAGGGTTGATACTCTTTAAAGCGGTGGGCCATAATTGCTTCTCCAGCAGTAGCGGTAAGTAATTGATTTCTTAGACCAATTATACCACGTGATGGAATCATAAATTGTATAATCATACGGTCACCTCTAGTTTCCATACTCAACATTTCACCTTTACGCTGCGTGACCATCTCAACAGCTTTACCGGAAACAGTTTCAGGTAAATCAATAGTTAACTCTTCTATAGGTTCACATTTTTGGCCATCAATTTCCTTCACAATAACTTGAGGTTGACCAATTTGTAATTCGTAACCTTCACGTCGCATGGTTTCAATTAAGACCGATAAGTGCATCACACCACGACCGTAAACTATAAATTTATCGGCAGACTCGGTTTCTTCAACGCGTAAAGCCAGGTTTTTTTCTAATTCTTTTACTAAACGATCCTTCACGTGTCTAGAAGTTACAAACTTCCCGTCCTTACCAAAGAAAGGAGAATCGTTGATTGTAAACAACATACTCATAGTTGGTTCATCAATTCGAATACTTTTTAAAGCTTCAGGAGCTTCAATATCGGCAACAGTATCACCAATTTCAAAGTTGTCTAGTCCTACAATAGCACAAATATCGCCTGCTTTAACTTCACTAACTTTCAAACGGCCAATACCTTCAAACGTAAAGAGTTCTTTTATACGTGTTTTGGTCACATCACCATTACGCTTTACTAAAGAAACTTGCATATTTTCTTTTAGAGTTCCTCGTTGCAAACGGCCAATTGCAATACGGCCAGTGTAGGATGAAAAATCTAAAGAGGTAATCAGTAACTGCGGTGTTCCTTCTTCAATTTTTGGAGCTGAAATATGTTCAACAACCATATCTAATAAAGGCTCAACATTATCGGTTTGTACTGCAGGGTCTTCACTCATCCAATTGTTCAAGGCAGAACCATAAACGGTTGGAAAATCAAGTTGCCACTCTTCAGCACCAAGTTCAAACATAAGGTCAAACACCTTTTCATGAACTTCATCAGGTGTACAGTTCGGCTTATCAACTTTATTAACCACAACACAAGGTTTTAAACCAAGATCTATTGCTTTTTGTAAAACAAATCGGGTTTGTGGCATCGGGCCTTCAAAGGCATCAACTAAAAGTAAAACACCATCAGCCATGTTAAGCACACGCTCAACTTCACCACCAAAATCGGCGTGACCAGGTGTATCAATAATATT
>CBFHKB010000148.1:0-3027 GCA_965656295.1 Psychroflexus sp. | reverse complement strand
TATGCAACCTACCTCTTATACGGCTACATTACTTCAACCGCCTAAACAACACGCCTAATCTTTAGTCGTTGTTTGTTTAATTTCAATTTAAAATTCCATGTTATCAAAACTCATAGAGTTTAGCTTAAAATCTAAATTCTTCATTATTTTGTTTGTCATAGGCTTAGTAGGCTTTGGCTCGTATTCGCTATTCAAGGTTTCAATTGGTGCGGTACCCGACATTACCAATAATCAAGTGCAAGTTATCACCACATCGCGTAACTTATCGACGGCTGATGTTGAACAATTTATCACCTATCCTGTCGAATTAGAAATGGCTAATTTACCGGGGGTTAAAGAAATTAGATCGGTCTCTAAATTTGGCTTATCGGTAGTTACGATTGTGTTTGAAGATGATTTAGGCACGTATTTACCACGCCAACTCATTGCCGAAAAATTAAAAACAGCTGCCGAAAAAATTCCTACTAGTTTTGGAACGCCACAAATGGGCCCCATTACAACTGGTTTAGGCGAAATTTACCAATACACCTTAGAAACCAAACCCGGCTTTGAAGATGATTATGATGCCACCGAGTTGCGTACCATCCAAGATTGGATTGTTAAACGTCAGCTTTCGGGGATTCCTGGCGTGGTTGAAATAAATACTTGGGGCGGTTTTTTAAAGGAATACGAGGTTAGTATAAACACACAGCAACTTCAAGCCAAAGGGATTAGCATTAATGAATTGTTTTTAGCATTAGAGAATAACAACTCGATCGCTGGCGGAAGCTATATTGAAAAAAATGATGAAGCCTATTTTATTCGTGGTGAAGGTCTTGTATCAAGCTTAAAAGATATTGAAAATATTGTAGTTACAGTTCGAGACAATCAACCTATTTACATCAAAGATGTTGCAGATGTTGGCTTTGGGCATGCAAGACGCTTTGGCGCTATTACTGGAAATGGTGAAGGTGAAAAAGTCTTAGGTCAAGTCATGATGCTCAAAGATGCCGACTCAAAACGAGTAATCGATGCTGTTAAAACTAGAATTTCAGAAATTGAAGATAGTCTGCCGGAAGGTGTTTACATTAATGGCTTTTTAGATCGGTCTGAATTAATTGGTCGCACAACTTCTACCATTGCCGAAAATTTAATTTTAGGATTTCTTGTGGTCGCCTTTATTGTTATTGTTTTAATTGGCGATTGGCGAGCTGGTTTAGTGATTTCTTCTATTATTCCGTTGAGTTTTTTAAGTGCTATTAGCTTAATGTATGTGTTTGGTGTTGATGCCAATTTAATGAGTTTAGGCGCTTTAGATTTTGGGATCATCATAGATGGCGCCGTCATTATAGTGGAGTTTGTGGCCTTTAAATTATGGCAACGTTCTAACGAATTTAAAGGGAAGACTTCAACTGAAATTGTAAAACTAAAAGATAAAATTACATTTAATGGCGCATCCAAAATGCTAAACTCAGCTATTTTCGGACAATTTATAATTTTAATTGTTTTTATTCCCATTTTATCATTAAGTGGTGTTGAAGGCAAGATGTTTAGACCGATGGCATTAACCTTTAGTTTTGCCCTTATTGGCGCTATGATATTATGTTTTACTTGGGTTCCCGTCGCTTGTAGCTTAATTTTAAAACCCAATGCTAAAACGTTTACATTTTCAACACGATTAATAGATGGTATAAAAAAAGCCTATTTACCTTCTATAAAATGGGCTTTAAACCATACAAAAGTTGTATTGGTTTCTGCTATTTTGTTGGTCATCATAGGTGCTTTTACATTTTCAAAAATGGGTGGCGAATTTGTTCCCACTCTAGATGAAGGTGATTTTGTAATTCAACCCATCTTAAAAACAGGAAAATCATTAAAAAGTACAGTTGAACGCACCACTAAAATTGAACAAATTTTATTAGATGAATTTCCAGAAGTCACGCAAGTGGTTTCACGTATTGGTGCGGCTGAAGTCCCAACCGATCCCATGTCGATGCAAGATTCTGATGTCATTGTGCGCTTAAAGCCTAAATCTGAATGGACAAGTGCTGACACGAAAGAAGAACTGGCTCAAAAAATTAAAGAAGCCTTAGCCGTTATTCCTGGAATGGATCTAGAATTTACACAACCTATAGAAATGCGATTTAATGAACTGATTACTGGTGTACGTTCAGACATTGCCATTAAGATTTTTGGAGAAGATTTAGAGGTTCTAGCGCAAAAAGGTAACCAAATTCAAGAATTGATTGAAAATGTAGAAGGTGCGGCCGATATTTCGGTCGAAAAAATTGTTGGCTTGCCCCAACTTTCTGTTCAATATAAGCGACATAAAATTGCCCGCTACGGTCTTAATATCAAAGCCATAAATTCAGTGATCACTGCTGGATTTGCAGGTAAAGCAACAGGCGTTGTTTTTGAAGGTGAAAAACGATTTGATTTAGTGGTTAGACTACAAAAATCTCAACGACAAGGAATTGAAGACTTAAGAAATTTAATGATTGACACCCCAACTTCTGGCAAAATTCCGCTTGAAGAAGTTGCTGAAATCAACTATGACAAAGGACCAGCTAAAATTTCAAGAGACAATACTAAACGCCGAATTGTGGTTGGTGTAAATGTAAGAAATAGAGATTTAGCTTCAGTTGTAACTGACATCCAAAAGCTCGTTAACAACAATATCAACTTACCTGTAGGTTACACCATTACTTATGGCGGACAATTTGAAAATCTTGAAAGTGCAAAAGCTAGATTAAAAATTGCAGTGCCTATAGCCCTAATTCTAATTTATATTATGCTGTTTTTTGCGTTAAAAGAACACCGTGACGCCTTGCTTATTTTTACAGCCATCCCTTTTTCTGCAGTTGGTGGTATCTTATTGCTTTGGTTACGTGATATGCCATTTAGTATATCAGCAGGCGTTGGCTTTATTGCTTTATTTGGTATTGCTGTTCTTAATGGTATTATTTTAGTTGAATATTTTAAAGATATTTTAAAAACACACGACAAGTTAAGTTTACAACACATTATTGATGCCACGCAAGATCGTCT
>CBFHKB010000147.1:0-3064 GCA_965656295.1 Psychroflexus sp. | reverse complement strand
AGCTGCTTGGACAATAGCTTCTTCTTTAATGTCGGCTTTATTAAGGCTAATGTTTTTAATGATGCTATCAGCAAATAAAAATACATCTTGTAAAACCACTGCAATTTCTTCTCTTAGGCTATTAAGTTCGTAATCTTTAACATCTACACCATCAACTTTAATCATCCCAGAGTCAATATCGTAAAATCGGCTTAATAAGTTAATAATTGTGCTTTTCCCGGCGCCAGTTGCTCCAACAATTGCTATTGTTTCCCCAGGCTTAACCTCTAAATTTATACCTTTTAATACTTCTTCATCGGTAATATAACTAAAGCGAACATCTTTAAATACAATTTCACCTTTAAGCTGTTCAGCCTTTAGAGTTCCAGAGTTTTCTATTTTAGAATTGGTATCTAAAATCTTGAATACACGGTTGGCAGCGACCATTCCCATTTGTAGGGAGTTAAATTTATCAGCAATTTGACGAAGCGGTCTAAAGAGCATTTGTGACAACTCTATAAACATCACAATAATACCGAGCGAAAGTAAATCGTCTTCAACCACACGTAAGCCACCGAACCAAACAATTAAACCTATAGTGATCGAGGTCGACATCTCAGCAATAGGGAAGAAGATGGCGTTATACCAGACGGTTTTAATCCAGGCTTGCTTATGCTTTTCGTTAATAGACTTAAAGTTTTCATACTCTTTTTGTTCACGGTTAAAGATATGAACAATCTTCATTCCTGTTATGCGTTCTTGCACAAAGGAGTTGAGGTTTGAAACTTGAGTTCTCACTTCTTCAAAAGCGATTTTCATTTTCTTTTGAAATATGCGTGTGGCATATAATATAAAAGGCAAAACTGTTAATACTAAAAGTGTGAGTTGCCAACTTTGGTAAAACATGACTATAAGAACTGCGACCATTTTAAGTAAGTCGCTAATTATCATAAATAAGCCTTGGCTAAAAATACTGGCAATAGTTTCGATGTCACTTACTGCTCTAGTGACTAAGCGGCCTACTGATGAATTATCAAAATATTGCTTCCTAAAGTTAATCATGTGATTAAATAACTTAACTCTCAAGTCCCGAATTACTTTTTGACCTAACCAGTTGGCAAAAAAGATAAAACTAAACTGAAAAAGGACTTCGCCAATAAGCACTAAAAGCATCATTAAGATGTAAAACTGAGTGGTTTCAGCATCTTCTTTTACAATACCTTTGTCAATAGCAAATCGAAGTAAATAAGGCCTTAACACACCTAAGGTCGACAATATAATAGCAGCTACACCTACAAAGTAAAAGGTTATTCTGTAAGGCTTCGTAAAGGCTAATAAGCGTTTAAATAGACCTAGGTCAAAGGCTTTTCCTGTTTTAGTTTCTTTTTGTTTTGTCATTTAATAGCCTATGTCTGTTAAAAATAGCGCATGCGCTGGGACTGATTTGCCAGCTTTGCGTCTGTCTTGTTGTTTTATAATTTCATCAAATTGATTGACATCAATTTTCCCCAGGCCAACTTCAATCATTGTACCAACAATGGCTCGCACCATATTTCTAAGAAACCGGTTGGCTTTGATATGAAATATAATTAAACCCTGTTCTGTCTTCCATTCAGCTTCAAAAATAGTGCAATTGTAAGTCTTTACGTTAGTCTTAACTTTTGAAAAGGATTTAAAATTATGATGTTGTTTTAAATGTTCACATGCTATATTCATTTGATCGATATCAAGTTGGCGTTTAATATAATAAGATGTGCCAACAACAAACGGATTTTTGGTTTGATTCACTTGATAGCGATAGGCGCGATAGGTGGCGTCAAATCGAGCATGAAAGTCGGGTTGAACTTCACTTATTTCATGTATGGCGATATCATCAGGCAGTAAAGTATTACATTTAAATACCAATTGCCCGGGATTGTTAATCAGCAAATTTATATCAAAATGAGCGATGTAATGAGAGGCATGAACACCAGTGTCGGTCCGACCTGCGCCCACCAGTTTAATGCTGTCTTGTAAAGCGGTTCCTAAAGCATTTTGAATGATTTCCTGGACGCTGGTTTGATCTGGCTGAATTTGCCAACCACTGTAAGCGGTACCCAAATAAGATAATGTAACTTTGTATCGCAAAAATTAATTTTAGTGCAAAGATAGAATTTCTGAGTCTTGAAAATCTTAAGACTTTGCTATAAAATAGACACTTCATGAAAATAGTCTTGCTTAGTGATACGCATTCCTACATCGACGATCGAATTTTAGAACATGCTGCTGAAGCCGATGAGGTATGGCATGCAGGAGATATTGGTTCGGTTGAAGTGACCGATCAACTCAAAAAAGTGTCTAAACTTCGTGCAGTTTATGGTAATATTGATGGAGATATTTTGCGAAAAGAATTTCCACTTCATCAAAAATTTAGTATTGGAAAATTAAACGTATGGATCACTCATATTGGTGGTTACCCTAAACGTTATTCGCCAGCTATACGAGAAGCTTTAAAAGCTAATCCGCCTGATTTATTTATTTCTGGTCATTCGCATATTTTAAAAGTGATGCGCGATCAACAACTGGGCTTAATGCATATGAATCCTGGAGCAGCTGGCATCCATGGGTTTCATAAAGAACGCACCATGTTAAAGTTCGAAATTAACGACTCCCGTTTAGAACACTTGCATTTAGTAAAGCTTGGTTTACGTGGCAAATTACCTTCTTAAAAACCAAGAAACCCCGAAATAATCGAGGTTTCCTGCACTAAATACACTAAGATTCGAGGGTTTATCGAAATCGGTCTACAGATTTTACGAGATCTTCGTCCTTTTTAATGGCTTTATTAGCCATCACTAAAAAAACGATAGAAATGATCGGAAGAAGCATCTCAATACCTTTCTCAGAAAACGAAGTTTCTCCAGGTAAGTTTAGTGAACCATAAACGAAAACACCTACTAAAACAAAGTTTAATAAGATATTTACGCGTCCTAATACGAACTGTAACTTTCGGTTTTTAAATAAAAAAATACTAATTAAAGCTATAAGTGAACTCGATGCAAACAACATACTAATAATTAAAATGGCATGTTCACCTTATACATGT
>CBFHKB010000146.1:0-3493 GCA_965656295.1 Psychroflexus sp. | reverse complement strand
AATGTAAAACCTTTTTCATATTACTTTAAATAGGTTTGTAAGCCATCACTTTAATTTCGATCACTAAATGCGGATGCGGTAATTGGTGTACTGCTACAGTGGTTCGTGTTGGGCCGGTTTCAGGTTTAAAAAATTGAGCATACACTTCATTATAGCCTGCAAAATCGTTCATGTTCACTAAAAAGCTGGTAACATCAACAACATCTTCAAGACTTGCACCCTCGGTAGCGAGATAATCTGCTATATTTTCTAAAACAGCTTTGGTTTGTGCTTTAATATCAATAGCCACGCTGCCCATATCGTCTACTTGTTTTACACCCGCAAAGGTGTTGTCTTTTCGGCGTGAACTGGTGCCTGATACAAAAATAAAATCGCCCACACGCTTAACATGAGGATACGCCCCTCTTGGTTTAGCTTTTCCGTCTACTAATCGTCCCATAATTTATAAATTTATAATGTATTCCCCTTTTAAAATTTGCTCGGTGAAATTTCGAATAAGGTGCAATTGCTCCTCACGGGTTTGTTTTTGATGTAATTTTTGATGTTTTAATAAACTAAGAATGGCTTGGTCTTGTGCGCGTCCACGATCCATAGCTATTTTATAAGGCACTTGTTCTTGAAAGGTGACTAAGCTGTATTTTGACGAATACTGTTTCGGGAACTCTTGTTCTAAAGCCAGTTCTATTTCACGTTTTTGCTGAAATAATTCTTGGGCTGTATGTGCCTTCATTTCATGAAAATTGTCCAAGGCTAGATCGGCAATGGCATCGGCGTTGGCTTTACGTGAACGGCTGAAGAGTTCTAAGCTCGCTTTTAAGTCAAAATTAGTCGCTTCTAGACAATCGTCAAACTCGACAACGTCTTCGAAGGATGCATTCATTCCTTGACCATAAAATGGAACAATGGCATGCGCTGCATCTCCCATAATTAAGCTGTTGTGATAAGTCCATGGATTACAGCGAACGGTTCCAAGTGGGGCCGTTGGGTTTTCAAAAAACTCTTCAGTTAATCGTGGCATCAATTCGAAAGCATCGGGATATTCGCGTTTAAAATAATCACTCACCGCTTCAGGAGTGGTTAAATTATTAAAATTGTCGCGCCCACCTTCATAAGCTAAAAACAAAGTAACTGTAAAACTTTTATCTTGATTAGGTAAAGCGATTATCATATTTTCGCCTCTAGGCCAAATATGTAAGGCATGAGGTTCAGTAGCATAATCACCATCTTTAGTGGGCGGAAAACTTAATTCTTTATAACCATGGGTTAAAAAGTCTTGCGAATGACTAAATAAGAAGTCTCGTTTTGCTTGCATGGCTTTACGAACTGCCGAACCAGCGCCATCGGTTCCAAATATATAATCGGCTTGTAGGTTTTGTGAAGATCCATTAGCTAACTCAAACTCAGCAGAGGTCTGTTCAAGATTCACTTCGTGACATGCCATTTCGAACTTTACATTGACATTAGGATAATTTTCAAGTTCGTCTAGCAATAAAGCATTAAGCCCTGGCCGAGAAATAGAGTTAATATATTCGCCATCGCGACCGCTGTATTTAGAGAGCTTGGTATTGCTGTTTTGATCATGAAGCATTCGTCCGTGCATTGGAATGCAAAGCGCTTTCACTCGATCTTCAAGACCAACCCGTTTAAAGGCTTTAAGACCACGGTTTGAAAAGGCAAGGTTTATAGAGCGACCCGCCGAAAGTTTAGCTTGACGTAGGTCTGGGCGCTTTTCAACTAAGGTGATCTTGTATTGGTGCTGTGCCAAGCGCAAGGCTAACATCGAGCCGCAAAGTCCAGCTCCAATAATTAAAATATGTTCGGTTTTACTCATGCTAAAACTTGTTTTAAGCGTTTTATAAAGGTATAAACATCGGTATAGGAGTTATACAATGGTGTAGGTGCAATTCTAATGACATCAGGTTCGCGCCAGTCGGCCACCACATTAGCTTTGCTTAAAGCGTCAAAGACCGATTTATTAGCGCCTTTAATTTGAAACGAGAGTTGACAACCACGCTCATCGGGATGGCTTGGCGTGATAATCCTAATATTAGGGTTGTTAAGCTGCTCAACTAGATAGGCTAAATAGCCCGTGAGTTGTTTTGATTTCTGACGTAAATTATCAAATCCTGCGCGTTCAAACACCTCTAAAGAAGCACGAATAGCCGCCATTGATAAAATAGGAGGATTGCTGAGTTGCCAACCTTCGGCACCTGGAATGGGTGTGAAATCTTTACGCATATTAAATCGGGTGCTTTTGTCGTGTCCCCACCAACCCACAAAACGCTTGAGACTGGGATTGTTGGCATGGCGTTCATGGACAAAGCAACCGCCTAAACTTCCAGGGCCAGAATTAAGGTACTTATAGGTACACCACACAGCAAAGTCGGCATTGGTGTTGTGTAAATCGGGTTGAATGTTTCCTGCGCCATGTGCTAAATCAAATCCCACTTTTGCGCCATGGTTATGCGCGAGTTTAGTGATGGCTTTGAGGTCAAAGGCTTGGCCTGTATAGTAGTTAGTGCTACCAATCATAACTAAGGCAACTTCATCTTTATGCATGTCTAGCAATTGCTCTAAATCTTCCATGCGACAGGTATGTTCGCCTGGTCTTGGTTTCCATAGCAACAAGCCTTCAGCAGGATCGATGTTATGAAACTTCAGTTGAGACTCTACGGCATATTTATCGGAGGGAAAAGCATCAGCTTCGATTACAATTTTGTTCCGCTTTCCTTTAGGCTCGTAAAATGAAACCATCATGAGGTGCAAATTAACCGTTAGTGTATTCATAACGATAACTTCGTGCGGTTTGGCGCCTACGATTTTGGCCATGGATTCGCTTAAAAACTCATGGTAGGGCATCCAGGCATGTTCGGCTTCGGTATGGCCGTTTACGCCATAATTTGCCCAATCTTGTAGTTCTTGCTGAATGTAATTGGCGGTTTGTTGCGGTTGTAAACCTAACGAATTACCACAAAGGTAAAGTTGAGGTTCGCCGTTTTGGTTTTTAGGGAATAAAAATTCGTTTCTAAATTCCTTCAGCGGGTCTTTTTGGTCGAGTTCTTGCGCAAAGGCTTCAGTTGTGTTATAATTCATTTAATCGATGCTTAAGTCTGTAAAGTAAAGTTGAAAGCTTTGGTCTTGATTTTGATGCATTTTAGAAATTTTAATTCCGCCTAAGTTAACATCATCTTCCCATGTGGTTGATAGGCTTGGTGTTTCGCTTCCGTTAGGAATATAACTCCATTCTTTGAGCTGGTAGTTTTGGTCAATATAAACTACATAAGTGTCGCCTGGGGTATAACCCTTGCTGGCGTTGTAGTTAACTTCGAGTGTCCGGTAGTTTTGCTCTGAGATGGGCGCTTTAGTTGGCCCTAAATCATTAAAGGAAAGCCCTGCGTCCCAAACCAATTGAAACGGAAATAGTAACCAATACTTATCGTTAATAAAGGCTTGGTCAATAGGCTTTAATGCTTCGGTTACTTTTTTATGATTG
>CBFHKB010000145.1:0-3577 GCA_965656295.1 Psychroflexus sp. | reverse complement strand
ATCGATATCTACCCCAATTAATTGCACACCAAAGTCGCTCCAGATCCCTTTTTCATCGGCTTCAATACAAAGATTTAAAGCTGTTTGACCTCCCATAGTTGGAAGAACAGCGTCAATTTCTGGATGTAATTTTAATATTTCAACAATGGATTTTGTGGTTAATGGTTTTAAGTAAACATGATCTGCCATCGTTGGATCTGTCATGATGGTAGCAGGATTACTATTCACTAGAATTGTTTTAATTCCTTCTTCACGAAGAGAGCGCAGGGCTTGAGAACCAGAGTAATCAAACTCACAGGCTTGTCCTATCACAATTGGACCTGAGCCTATTAGTAAAATGTTTTTTAAGCTATTATTCTTTGGCATGAGTTAATGCAATTAAATTGTGAGTATAAAAAAAGGCGTTGATTATAAAAACAACGCCTTGTATATGATATAGTGAAAAATCATTTATTATCGCTTTCTCATGCTAATTTCAGATGAAACAGATAGTTTCTTTCTACCTTTAGCACGTCTTCTAGCAAGAACTTTTCTTCCATTCTTAGAAGCCATTCTTTCTCTAAAACCATGTTTGTTCTTACGTTTTCTTTTTGAAGGTTGGAAAGTCCTTTTCATATCTGTGTGTAATTTATTTCGTACTTAATTTTATCGCGTGCAAATATAGATAAATTCCTAAATTACACCAATAAGAAACAAAAGATTTTAGCAATTATTCGTATTTTCGCCTCAAAATCAAATTTTAGATGTTTCACAAAAATATAAAACTAGTCCTTGCAGCCTTAATTATTGCGTTTGGTATTTATCAAATCATAGACTCTTACATTGGAAATGGCATAACTTTAATTCTATTTTCAGGTATTTTTATTTTTCTGTATTTTAAAAATGAAATGATTCTTTTGGCCTTTCTACAATTAAGAAAACAAAATTTTGATGGTGCGAAAAAATGGTTAAATAAAATCAAAAATCCTGAAGCAGCACTTACAAAGAAACAACAAGGTTATTTTAATTACCTTCATGGATTAATGCTTTCACAAACCAATATGACCAAAGCCGAAAAGTATTTTAAGAAAGCAATTAAGTTAGGCCTTAGCATGAAACACGATTTAGCTATGGCAAAAATAAATTTAGCTGGAATTGCTATGACAAAGCGTCGCAAACGTGAAGCTCAGACTTTGATTAAAGAAGCTAAAGCGCTAGATAAACACAATATGCTGGGTGATCAAATAAAAATGATGAAACAGCAAATGAAGAAAATTTAATTTACGCTTTTTCTAAACTTTGATGGCGTGATGCCAAATCTATTTTTAAAGGACTGATTTAAACTTGAAGGAGAATTAAAGCCGAGGTCTAAAGCAATTTCTTTTACGTTAAGATCGGTATTTTGCAACAGTTTTTTAACTTCTTGTAATCGTTTTTCTATCACAAACTGATGTGGTGTTGTCCCTACTTCTTCGTTAAATTTTCTAATGAAATGAAATTTACTCCAACCAGAAATTTCAACCAAAATATCAGTCTCTACTGGTTGATTTAAGTTGTTGAGTATGTAACTTAACACGTTTTTGATTGGTTTAGAGTATAATTCATTTTTTGGTTTAGATTCCTTAGACGCTGAAGATCGTTTTGCATCTTCATCATTAGAGTTGTATATCGCAACAGCAATATTGTTTAACACATCAGCTTCTCGAAGTGGTTTAGACAAATATCCAGTCGGATTTGTAGTTTGCATGCGACGTAAGGTCGAACTATCGCTGTAATTTGTAATATATATAAATGGAATACTCGTGTTTTCACTAATATAAGTACCTATTTGAAAACCTTCATTATGACCGTCTAAATTTATATCAAGTAATATAAGGTCTGGCACTAAAGTATTTATAGATTCGATAACTTCTTTAATCGTGTCAAACTTATAAACGACATCGTAATTTTGCTTTTCTAACATTTTAACTAGTTGAAGTTTTAGTGGTAAATCATCCTCAACTATCATTATTCTTGTATTCATAGGCTAAATTGGAAATTAAAGCTAGACTCTTTCACAGTACTCTTAAGCTTAAGTTGTTGTGCTAAAATATTCAATAAGGTAAAGTTTTGAAGAAACTCATTAACATGATTTATTGATTTAGCTGAATTTATAGAAACAAATATAATATTTAGTTTTTGATTAAAATTAAAATCAAGATGGTTAATGCCTTCTTTTTCAGAATAATTACTAAAAAGAGTGAGGCAAAACTCATAGAAAAACATTCCTAAATAAACAGCTGTTTTGGCCTTAACCTCAACATCCTTAGTAATAGCATCTAAGTTAAAATCGACCTTAATATGCTCAAAAAAAAAGGTTTCCGAAAACTTAGACAAGTAGCGTTTTAGACCAACTTTAGCATCATAATTTTTTTCACGACTTAAAGAACTATATAAATTATTAATCGCAAACAAATAAGGCTTTACACGTTGGTATTTTTCTTCATCAGGCAGTTCAGATAAATCTAAAAGACCTAAAACAGACTGTAAATTTCCGTTTATATCATGATAAACTAGTCTGAATTTTGGGTTAGTACACATAGTTGGGTTGGTTTAATATAAAATTGTATATTTATAAATAGCTCAAAATTAACAATATGAAGCTTTTATACTGCTTATTTTATATCTTAGTTAGTGTTTCATGTTACTCTCAATCAACCAATAAAGATAATACGTTATTTTTTGAAAATATACTCTTTCACCAAAAAAAATTTACATATGACCTGGAAAAAGCCTATTTAAGTCAAAAATTCGACACTGTAAATGTGTTGTTTAAAGATTTCATCAACACTCAACTTATAGGTAAACAAATGAATGATTTTAAGTGGAGTCGTTTTAAAAGTAAGCACAAAAGCCTATACGAGATTAAAACGCCTATCTATTTGCTTACGCGTTCATCTTGGTGTTTACCTAGTAAAGGTGAAATTCCTGCCTTAGTGCAGTTAGCTCGCAAATATAAAAATGAGGTAACATTTGTTGTTTTATTTTGGGATAAAAAAGCTAACATGAAAAAGGAAGGACGGAAATACTCAAAACATATTGATGTAGTTTACATAGATGAATCATCAAATAAAAATGATTACACTATTAAAGCCTTAAAACACGTATTGGGTGTCCCAACTATTTACCTCCTAGACAAGAATAAAAAGGTAAAACATATTAGTCGACCTGTAAGTACGCCATTTCATTACTTACCTAAAGAGAGTTTTAAAATTTGCAGGGATCAAAGTCAAAAGCAACTAAGAGCTATTATAAACTAACCCCATATGATACGTTAAAAAAATAATCAAAATTTGGACTTGCGGCTTACTTTCCAAACATCATTTTTAAGCCGGCAATTAACATAATTGCGCCAAATATTTTTTTAAGTAGAGATTGATTAATGGTGATGGCTAACTTAGAGCCTAAATAACCTCCTATGACGAAACACAAGGCCATGATTAAAGCAAACTTCCAATTAATCTCACCTTCTTGGTAATAATTATAGGCAGAAACTAGGGTAACCGGCACCGCTAAAATAGCTAAACTGGTGCCTTGAGCTTGATGTTGTGTATATCCT
>CBFHKB010000144.1:0-3585 GCA_965656295.1 Psychroflexus sp. | reverse complement strand
TAGAAATGGCTCAAAACGCAGGATATACTGCTGTGATGTCTCACCGTTCTGGTGAAACAGAGGATAATACAATTGCAGATCTTGCGGTTGCTTTATCAACTGGACAAATTAAAACAGGCTCAGCTTCTAGAAGTGACCGTATGGCAAAATATAATCAACTTATTAGAATTGAAGAAGAGCTTGGTGATACAGCTATATTTCCTCAATTAAAAGCCTTTAAAATTAAAATGTAAGTGCTTAAGCATTTATTTCTAATAATTTTAACAACAACCCCCAATAAAACATCGTTTTATTGGGGGTTGTTAACTCATACTTAACATGGAATTCATTAAATTTGTGAAAATTCAATAAAAGTTAATTTATATATGAAAGCTAAAATAGATTTTGATGGTAGTTCCTACGAATTTCCAGTGGTTAAAGGTTCTGAAAACGAATTTGCTATAGATGTTTCTAAACTAAGAGCTTCCACTAATGGCCTAATTACTTTAGACCGTGGTTTTAAAAATACTGGATCTTGTGAGAGTGCGATTACGTTTTTAAATGGTGAAGAAGGAATATTAAGGTATAGAGGGTATTCTATAGAAGAACTAGCAGGTAAGGCTAGTTTTTTAGAAGTTGCCTATTTATTAATTTTTGGAGAGTTGCCAACTAAGTCTGAGCTTGATAAATTTTATGCTGATATAAAAGCAGAATCTCATGTAGATGAGGAGATGAAGAAAATACTTGATGGTTTTCCGAAATCTGCACACCCAATGGGAGTGGTTTCATCTTTAACAAGTGCCCTAATTGCATTTAACCCATCTTCTGTTAATGTAGACTCTAAAGAGGATATGTATAATGCCATTATTAAGTTACTTGCCAAGTTTCCAGTATTGTGTGCTTGGGCATTAAGAAAACGTACAGGCCAACCATTAGATTATGGAGATAGTAATTTGGGTTACGTTGAGAACGTTTTAAAAATGATGTTCAAAAAACCAAATGAAGAATATAAGGTTGATTCTGTTATAGCTTCAGCTTTAAATAAATTATTAATTTTGCACGCAGATCACGAACAAAACTGTTCTACATCAACAGTTAGGATAGTAGGTTCATCACATGCTGGTTTATTTGCTTCCATTTCAGCAGGGGTCTCTGCGCTTTGGGGTCCACTACATGGCGGCGCTAACCAAGCTGTGATAGAAATGCTTGAAGGTATTAAAGCTGATGGTGGATATACTAAAAAATACATGGGAAAAGCCAAAGACAAAGAAGATCCGTTTAGACTAATGGGTTTTGGTCACCGTGTTTACAAAAACTTCGACCCACGTGCACGAATCATTAAAAAATCGGCTGATGAAGTTCTTAATCAACTAGGAGTTCAAGATCCGGTATTAGGTATTGCTAAAGGTTTAGAAAAAGAAGCCCTAGAAGATGATTACTTCGTGAAACGCAAGTTATATCCAAATGTCGACTTTTATTCAGGTATTATTTATAGAGCGCTAGGCATACCAACAGATATGTTTACAGTTATGTTTGCTTTAGGTCGTTTACCAGGCTGGATTGCTCAATGGAGAGAAATGAGATTAATGAAAGAACCTATTGGTCGACCAAGACAAGTTTATACAGGTGAAAATCATAGACCATTTAAAGATATAAATAATAGATAAATAATTTAAAAGCACTGAAAAACCAGTGCTTTTTTAAATTTTAAAAACGTATAATATGATTAAGAAAATTTCAATGTTAAGTTTAATAGCAATTTTAGTTGCTTGTGGTTCTGATAAAGAACAAAAAGAAGAAAAGAGTATTAAACTAAACTCTACGCCAAAAGTAGAAGAAACTAAAATTCAAGAAAAGACAGAGGAAGGTATCACTAAAGTTTACTTAACTGGTAGTGACCAAATGAAGTACAATTTATCTGAAATTAAAGTGAATGTTGGTGATAAAGTTAAATTGGTTTTAGAGCATATTGGTAAAATGAGTGTCGAAACAATGGGGCATAATTTCGTGTTACTCAAACAAGGAACAAACCTACAAGAGTTTGGTGCAAAAGCTGTTGAGTTTAAAGACAACAGTTATATCCCAGAAGAGACTGATGCTGTTATAGTACACACTAAAATGCTTGGTGGTGGAGAAAAAACAACCATTACATTTGATGCACCAGCAAAAGGAACCTACGATTTTATTTGTAGCTTTCCAGGACACTTAGCTTTAATGAAAGGGAAGTTTATTGTAGAGTAATTAGTTTATTTTACAATTTATAAAAAAAGGAGGCTATTATTTGGCCTCCTTTTTTTATAAATTATATAGTATTAGTACTTAATCGGTTCGCCATTCTTAGGAATGCTGCCAAGTATAAATGACCTAAGATCATTGTTTGCAGTTTCTAAATCAGCTCTTCTCAAGTACATCATATGTCCACTTTCGTATGTTTTAAAGCTAAATCGATCTCTTAATCGACCGCTATCGTCGATATGCCACATGGTATATTTAGCGTTAAAATAAGTGGTTGCACCATCAAACAAACCAGATTGAATCATGACATTGAGACTTGGGTTTTGAGCCATAGCTTGTCTAAGTTGTTTGCCAGTGTAATTATTTTGTGTTCGATCCCAGGGATAAACACTACCAAACATATTATATTTTAAATCGGTTTTATAATTAAGTTCATTTCTGTAATAGTTATTTATAGCTGGTGTAAAGGCTTGGAGCCAAGCTGTAAGTTCAGCATTGTAATCAGGTCGATTTCCATCTAACTTTTCATCTAATCCCAGGTATCTAGAATCTAGACGTCCAACGGTAAATCCGTCCTCTTTTTTTAATGATTTCCAGAATAAATTGTAACTAACATCAAGATTGTTTTCAATAAAAATTTGTTGATCGATTCCTGAATATTTACTCATTAATTCTGCTATTTTCATTTTTTTAGATTGCTCTAAAAACCCACCTTTTACTAAAGCAGGCGTCAGTTGATTGATGGTGAAGTCTTCAACTTCCTGAAGCATTTTTAAGACCGGTTGATCTTGAAGCTCCGAATCGAGTTTATTGTGATACCACGCTGCTGCAGCAAAATAAGGTAGTCTGTTGGCAATTTCTACAGGTCCAGATAATTCTAGGCCTAATTCAGTAGGTGACACTAAAATAACGCCATTAATATACATCCAGTGTTGGGTTTGCAAAGCGTTTGCTAAACCAGAAACACGTGTAGTACCATAACTTTCTCCGATTAAAAATTTAGGAGCTAACCATTTGTCTTTTTTGGTCACAAAACTGTTAATCCATTCAGCTAAATAATTGACATCAGCGTTAACGCCAAAAAATTTAGATTTATCAAATTTGCCTTCTTTATTTAATACAGGTCTAGAATAACCAGTGTTTACTGGATTCACGTAAACAATATCAGCTACATCTAAAATGCTGAAAGGATTGTCTTTATGACCGTAGGGTTGTACAGGGAATCCTTCATTAGAAATTTTAAGAACTCGAGGTCCTGTATAAGCCAGGTGCATCCAAACAGATCCCGAACCTGGACCACCGTTAAATGATATAACTAACGGCCTTATTTTATAATCTTCACTTTTTTTAGATTGCTTCTTAGTGTAATAG
>CBFHKB010000143.1:0-3602 GCA_965656295.1 Psychroflexus sp. | reverse complement strand
TAACCACCAAAGCCTTTGGTAGTGTGATTTCTTGGTTCCCATATGTCTTAGCTCTAGCCGTGTTTTTATTTGCATTTTCGACAATGGTCTCATGGTCCTATTACGGAATGAGAGCATGGTCTTACATTTTTGGTAAAGGCAAGAAAACCGAATTTGTTTACAAAGTATTATTTTTATTTTTTGTAGTTTTAGGTGCTTCTGTAAGTTTAGGAGCAGTATTAGACTTCTCTGATATGATGATTTTAGCGATGTCTTTCCCGAACATCATAGGCTTGTACATCTTATCTGGTGAAGTGAGAACAGATTTAAAAAACTATTTAGCAGATCTAAAAGCTGGAAAATTGTTTAAGAGAGCTGCGTGATAAATTACGAGCTATGAAAAGAGAGCAACCTCAATCCGATTGGAATTCAACTGATCGTGTTGGGGTTTTTTCTTTGTTGCTAATTTTAAGTCTCTTTTTAATAAGTATTTACAGTATTAATACTTCACCTGCAATACCATTAGGTTTTCAAATTGATGAAAAAGCTAAGGATAAATGGACTAAAATTGTAGATTCGTTAAAAAATCAACAAAATCAAAAGAAATCTTTCAAGATATACCCATTTAACCCTAATTTTATATCTGATTATAAAGCCTATACCTTGAGTATGCCAATGGAAGCATTTGACCGATTAAAAACTTACCGCTCTAAAGGACAATGGATTAATTCTAATCAAGAATTTCAGGATGTCACAAAGGTGAGTGACCAATGGATGAAATCTTACGCTCAGTATTTTAAATTTCCTCAATGGGTGATTGATCAGCAAAAGGCAATTTCATCAAAACAACCTCAATTAACCTACCAGCAAAAAAAAGATTTAAATAGCGTAACAAAAGATGAACTTAAGTCTATTTCGGGTATAGGTGATGTCTTAGCGAAGCGCATTATAAACTATCGAACTAAGTTAGATGGTTTTAGAAACGATATTCAAATTAAAGATATATACGGACTTAATTATGAAGTTGAAAAGCGATTACTTCAACAAATGACCGTCAAAACTTCAACTGATTATAACTTAATAAATATAAATACGGCTTCCGTTGTTGAACTCCAGCAAATCCCGTATTTTAATTACGAGCTTGCTCGTCAAATATTCAGTTTTGTTAAACTGAGAGAAGGAATATCAAGCTTGGAAGAACTTTCAAAAATAGAAACCTTTCCATCACACCGTATTCCTCAATTGAAATTATACTTAAAAATTAACTAATATATGAACACATTATATTTTACTGAAGAACACCAGTTATTCAGAGAAAGTTTACGAGATTTCTTAAAAAAAGAAGTGGTGCCGCATTTAGATCAATGGGAAGAAACCGGGACTATAGACCGCTTTATTTGGAAAAAATTTGGCGAAATGGGCTATTTTGGAGTCGCTTATCCTGAAGCCTATGGAGGAATGGATTTAGATTTATTCTACACCGTTATTTTGCTAGAAGAATTACAACGTATTAATTCAGGTGGATTTGCAGCAGCTATTTGGGCACATGCCTATTTAGCCATGACACACCTTAATAAAGAAGGCTCAGAGGAAATTAAACAAAACTATTTGGCGCCTTCTATTTCTGGCGATAAGATAGGGTGTTTGTGTATTACAGAACCTTTTGGTGGCTCAGATGTGGCTGCGATGCGAACTACCGCTGAAGAAACTGAAGAGGGATTTGTCTTAAATGGTTCTAAAACCTTTATTACCAATGGTGTATACTCCGACTATTTAGTCGTTGCGGCTAAAACTTCACCAGAATTAGGAGGTAAAGGCATCAGTATTTTTGTGGTTGACCGTGATACCCCAGGAATAAAAGCTACTAAGCTTAATAAGTTGGGTTGGCGTGCTTCAGATACTGCAGAGTTGTCTTTTGATAATGTAAAAATTCCGAAGTCTAATTTGATGGGTGAAAAAAATAAAGGGTTTCCATACATCATGCAGCATTTTGCACTCGAACGTTTAATCATGGGTGTTAATGCGCATGCTCGTGCAGAATATGCAATCGAATATACCTTACAATACATGAGTGAACGTGAAGCCTTTGGTAAATCTATTAATCAGTTTCAAGCCTTAAGACACCGATTGGTCGATCATGCCACCGAAGTTGAAGTTTGCAAGACCTTTAACTATAACACCATTAAGCGTTTAGATGCAGGAGAATATGTGGTTAAAGAAGCAACTATGTCTAAGCTCAAGTCGACAAAAGTTGCTGATGAAGCTATTTACGATTGTTTGCAGTTTTTAGGCGGGTACGGTTACATCGAAGAGTATCCACTTGCCCGCATGTTTAGGGACAGTAGACTTGGCCCTATTGGAGGTGGTACGTCTGAGATTCTTAAAGAAATTTTATCTAAAATGATTATCGATCAAAAAAATTATAAACCGGCAACTTAATTCAATTAAACGATGAAGCATAAAAAAACACTCGTATTAATTTGCGGGTGTTTTTTTTAGTTATTAAAAGTAAATCAAAATTTAGTATTTTTAAATTATGATAAATCATTTCTTGGATTATTTAAAGCATGAAAAAAACTATGCCGACCACACAATTAAGGCTTATAAAGCCGATTTGGTTCAGTTTGCAGGATTTGTTAATCAAGAATTTCAACTCCAAGATTTAAAACAAGTGTCTTATGCGTTAATTCGGCATTGGATGATTGAACTCACAAATTTAAATCATTCAACACTCACCATTAACCGAAAATTAAGTAGTCTTAAATCTTATTTCAATTATTTGCTGAAATTAGGAGAGATAGATATACATCCTATGCAAAAACATCAACCTTTAAAACAATCAAAACAGCAGCAGTTGGCGTTTAGTAAGGCTGAAGTGAATAGATTAGATACGGTTTTTGACCTTAGCAATTTCAAAGGAGCAAGAGATCAATTAGTGATTGAACTATTATACCAAACAGGCATTCGTCGTCAGGAGTTAATTAACCTTCAATTAACCGATATTAATTTATCTAGCCAACACCTTAAGGTCATAGGTAAACGTCAAAAAGAACGCCTCGTGCCAATAACCGCTCAATTATCAAATCAAATCCAGCATTATATTGGTTTAAGGCCAAACAATTTAGAGAGTAAAAATTTAATTTTAACCAATACCTTCAAACCGGCCTACCCAAATTTAATTTACCGAATTGTAAATACCTATTTTAAGCAAGTTTCAGAGAAGAAAAAATGTAGTCCGCATATACTAAGACATTCATTTGCTACTCATTTGTTAGAAAATGGAGCCGATTTAATATCGATTAAAGAATTGCTTGGGCATAGTAGTTTAGCTTCTACACAGCACTACACCAAAGCAAATATGTTGCGTTTAAAACAAGTCTTGAAGACTGCCCATCCAAGGTCAAAACAGTAATTAGAAAATATTTAAAAAAAAATAGAAAAATATTTTTTGATATTGATAAAGATTATATATTTGCAACCCGTTAAACACATGTTGTTTGATATATTGAAAAGCCGATGTAGCTCAGCTGGCTAGAGCAGCTGATTTGTAATCAGCAGGTCGTGGGTTCGAGTCCCTCCATCGGCTCTCAGTTTTTTGAATAAAATTGGGGAGATACTCAAGC
>CBFHKB010000142.1:0-3769 GCA_965656295.1 Psychroflexus sp. | reverse complement strand
CATGAAATTTCTGAACAAGACATCGTTTTGGGATTGGCCGCTTCTGGAACAACGCCTTATGTTGTTGAAGGCTTGAGAGCCTGCCAAAATCTAAAAATACCCACCGGATGCATTACCTGTAACCCCAACTCACCACTTTCAAAAGTATCTAACTATCCAGTTGAAGTATTAGTAGGGCCTGAATTTATTACAGGTAGCTCGCGAATGAAGGCTGGTACTGCTCAAAAGATGGTGCTTAATATGATTAGCACATCGGTCATGGTAAAGTTAGGCCGTATAAAAGATAATAAAATGGTAGATATGCAATTATCAAACTCTAAACTAATAGAGCGCGGATCGCAGATGATTGCAAACGAATTAAAGATGGATATTAATCAAGCTAAAACACTATTACTAAAGTATGGCAGTGTGAGAAAAGCAATACAAAATGGCAACAGATAAAGAGGTTTTACTCAAAGGAATTAAATATCTAGCAGGCGCCTTACCACTACTTTTTTTAGGTCCCGTAATTATGTACAGTGCCTTTGGAAATCAAGACAAATTCTTATTCTGGCCTATCTTCATCTTATCTATATTTATTTGTATAGCGGCAGGTTATTTAATTTACAAAGGTATTACGACAATGCTTAAGGGGTTGTTTAACGATTAAGTTTACGATCGGGAACGCGAAGTAAAAGCAGTATTCCAGCCACAAAAAAGATCACTAAAAACACTATAGAATAGCGTAAACTACCTGTAAGTTGTGCTGAAAGCCCATAAAAAGCCATGCCAATTACAATGCCAATTTTTTCAGAAACATCATAAAAGCTAAAATAAGACGTGGTATCTTCAGCTTGATCGGGAATATATTTCGAATAGGTAGATCGGGATAAGGATTGGATTCCGCCCATTACTAATCCAACAAAAAATGCAGCAATATAAAATTGAAGCGGTGTTTCCATAAAGAAAGCATAAATACAAATGCTTACCCATATCAAATTCAACCCGATTAAAATTTTAATATTTCCAAATTGCTTTACCAGTCTTGAAGCTAAAAAAGCCCCTAAAACAGCCACTAACTGAATGAGCAAAATACTTGCAATTAAGCCTGTTGTTGCATCATTTTCAGGCCATTTTATTTCCTCTACGCCGAAGTAGGTAGCAATTAACATGATGGTTTGTACAGCCATGCTGTACACAAAGTAGGCAGCCAAAAAACGTTCGAGATTTAGATTGGTACGTATGGCTTTAAAAATTGACTTTAGTTCTTTATAGCCATTAAATAAAATAGCTTTAGAGTAACGTCTTTTTTGATTAGGCTTTGGGAGATGGTAAAATGTGTATTGACTAAAACCAATCCACCAGATTCCTGTTAAAATAAATGATAGTCGAGTTGGCATAGCTTCGCTTTCAAAGCCAAACCACTTATAATTTAAAATCATAAGTAGGCAAATAACAAGCAACACCACACTGCCAATATAACCTAAAGAAAATCCCTTAGCGCTCAACCGATCTTGATCTTCTTTTTCACAGAGATCAGGTAGATAAGAGTTATAAAACACTATACTTCCCCAAAAACCAATTAAACCCAACAAATAGCAGGTTAAACCAAACCACAAGTGTTCTAAGTTAAACCAATAAAGCCCAATACAGGCCAATGCGCCGATGTAACAAAAAATTTGCATAAACAATTTTTTATTTCCGACGTAATCAGCAATCCCACTTAAAATAGGACTCATTACGCTTATAATTAAAAACGCTAAGGCCGTGACATAGCTAATTAAAGCATCGTTGTTAAAACTATAGCCTAAAAAAACAACCGTATCAGACAATACATCGCCTTGATCATTTTTGATGAGCGTTAAAGCTGAATAAAACAATGGGAAAATAGCCGAAGATATAACTAAGCTATATACAGAATTGGCCCAATCATAAAATGCCCAAGCGTTCTTAATTGTTGGCGACACCTTCATTTAATTAAAATTAATCAATCCGATTTTTTGAGCCTCAGCTCTCGCCATAGGAATACGCTGGCGTAAATTTTGAATACGTGTATCATGTGACGGGTGTGTACTTAGAAATTCAGGTGGAGATTGCCCATTACTTTTAGCTTTCATTCGTTCCCATAATTCGGGTGCTTCTTCAGGATTATAGCCTGCTAAAATCATTAAAACCAAACCTTGCTCATCTGCTTCTGTTTCGTGCTTACGACTAAATGGTAACATTCCAAACACCTGACTTCCAATACCAAAAGCGGTACTGAATAGCTGTCGCTGTTCTTCTTTTTCACTTAAAGCTACATTACCTACAACGGCAGCACCTTGTTGTATCATTCCAGCACTCATTCGCTGCTGACCATGGTTGGCTAAGGCATGAACAATTTCATGACCCATGATTGCTGCGACACCATCTTCATTTTTTGCTATGGGTAAAATCCCCGTATAAAATGCAACCTTTCCCCCAGGCATGGCCCAAGCATTAACTTGATCACTTTCAATCAAATTAAATTCCCAATCATAATCTTTATCATAATTAGCCATACCCTTTGCTTTTAAATATTTACGAGCCGCTAATTTTAAACGTTTTCCAACCCGTTTAATCATTTCGGATTGTTCTGTATTGGTAAGCACTTCACTCTCATTTAACACCTCATCATATTGACTGTAAGCCATTGGTATTAACTTAGAATCTGGCACAAAAGCCATAGTCTTCTTACCTGTAAATGGATTTACGGCACAGTTTATGGTTAAGATTAAAATAAAAACAATTAAAATATATCTAAATTTCATAATAATGGTTATTTGAAATCAAACATAAAACTTTTATTATAACTATTAAACTGTAGTTTAACAAATTAATAATAAGTTTTAGATCGCATAACTTTTATCTTTAATCAAAAAAAATGTACAGAATTCTAATCCTACTTATGAGTATAAGCTTGATCTCATGTCAAACCGATGCTCAAACCAAAGAAAAGAAAAAAGATTTTGAAATCACTAAGTCTGAGAGTGAATGGAAGGAACTCTTAACCGCAGAAGAATATAGAGTTTTAAGAACTGCGGGGACAGAACGCGCTTATTCAAGTCCTTTGAACAACATCAAAAAACCGGGTACTTTTGTATGTGCTGCGTGCCAAAATCCGCTTTATAAAACAAAACATAAATTTGATAGTGGCACAGGCTGGCCAAGTTTTGACCGAGCTATAGACCAAAGTTTAGCTTTAAGTTCAGATCAAAAATTAGGCTATAAACGGCAAGAAGCCCTATGCGGTAAATGCGGCAGCCACTTAGGCCATATTTTTAACGATGGTCCGCGTGAAACAACCGGAAAACGGCACTGTATTAATGGAGTTGCTTTAGATTTTGTTCCTGAAAAATAAGATAACATGAGTCAAAACAATTGGAAAGAAAAATTAACTGAAGAAGAATATCACATTTTAAGAGAAAAAGGAACTGAACCTCCTTTTTCTGGCAAATACAATACACATTTCGAGAATGGGAAATACCATTGTAAAGCTTGTGATGCTATCTTGTTTGATAGCACTTCAAAATTTGAAAGCAACTGTGGTTGGCCTAGTTTTGACAGTTCTGTTAATGGCGCTATCGAATATAAGAAAGACATCAGTTTGGGTATGTACCGCATCGAAATTTTATGTAGTAATTGCGGTGGCCATATCGGTCATATTTTTGATGATGGCCCAACCGAAACTGGAAAGCGCTACTGCGTTAACTCTATTAGTATTAATTTTAAACCTTAGATTATGAAAAAAATGATAGTTATCTGTTTTTTA
>CBFHKB010000141.1:0-3910 GCA_965656295.1 Psychroflexus sp. | reverse complement strand
AATTATTCTTTTTGGCATACTCGATGCCTTCTAATCGGTGATTAATAATTATTTCTGCACTTTCACGGGGCGACAACTCATCATGCGGCGTTATATTAGTCGTTTGATTTTCTGTAAAATAAATAGGGTTTTTCATCTTACCAATATCGTGATATAATGCACCTACTCGAACAAGTAAGGCGTTTGCGCCTATTTCATTTGCCGCGGCTTCAGCTAAATTGGCTACATTTAACGAATGGTGAAAAGTTCCCGGTGCCACATTAGCTAGTTCTTTTAATAGCTTTGAGTTGGTATCGGTTAATTCCAGCAAAGACAAGTCAGACACCAAGCCAAAAACTTTTTCATACGTATAAATTAAAGGCTGAACAAATAAGAGGCCTACACCACTAAGCACAAAGTAGATAAAATTGTTGTAGTCTATGGTTTCAAAATCGGCTTCTTGTAACATACTAAAGGCCATGTAGGAAAATAAATACACACCTGTTATTTGGGCAACTGAAATAAACAAGTTGGCGCGTTTGTACAATTCTGAAACCGTTAAAATAGTGACAATACCTGCACTGATTTGAAGAAACATATACTCAAAACTATTAGGCACCACAAAACCTAAAATGAGAACCGTAATTACGTGTGTAAACAGGCCTAATCTGGCATCGAAAAAAGCTTTTAGAGTCAAAGGCAAAATACACAAAGGCACGACATAAATGTAATTAATACCAATACGCATCACTATTAAGGTGAGAAACACCATAAATAAAATATTAAAGAAAATAAATGTGAGTTTATTGTTATTTTCAAATATATCTTGGCGATATTGGTATAAAAAAAACAGCAACATTAATAAAGCTAAAGCGACTAAAAGCGAATAACCTGCTAAAATTATAATGTAGCTGCTTAAGTCTAAATCTTGAGACTCATATTCAGACTTGAGAGATTCTAGCATTCTTAACTTTTCGCCTTCAATAATTTCACCTTTAGCAATAATTTTACTCCCTTTAGACACACTACCACGAGTTGGGGAAATGTTGTTTTGGGCTTCGTTAATTAATTGGGTATTAAATGCTTTATCATAAAATACATTTGGTTTTAACGCATCATAGAATACCGATTTAATAGTGTTATTAACGGTTGGGTTTAGTGTATCTAACACCTGGTTTAAGTAATCATTAAGTTCGGCTTGATCTATAAAAGAGCCGTAATCAACTTCTTTAACTTTAGTTTCATTTTTTAAGTAGACCAATTGTTCTTCCTCAAAACGATTAGCTTCACTAATCAAACCATTGGTATAAATATCTTGCAGTATACGATCTATTGAAGCATAGCTAGAAACCTTAGTGATTAAAGAATCCTGTATAGGACTTAAATTAGCTGCCCAAGTTGAAGTGACTTGAGTTGCAATATCTTCATTATAAATGTAAAAAGGGATATGAGAGGATTGAACAGCCGCTCTTTCTTTTGTGACCTCAGCATCGGATTTTAATATGGGAAAATCGAATGGTGCATAAAGATTTTCATACTGCCAAGGCTTGTTTTTAATCACGTCATATTTAAATTTCCCCTGAGTTGGAAAAAAATAAACAATCAAAAAAACACTTATTAGAAACAGAAAAACTTTGTAAATAAGCGACTGTTTCTTGTATAAGAGATCGATAATTTGTTTCATTCCTCAAAATTAGAAAAAATAGTGACATCATTTATAATTCGCTAGTTGTTTTAAAATCGTTAATTTAGCGGCAACAGAAAAAACTTCGAAATATGAATAAAGATGTAGTTATAGTTAGTGCTGCAAGAACTCCAATTGGTAGTTTTTTAGGAAGCTTATCCTCTATTCCTGCGACACAACTTGGTGCCATTGCTATTAAAGGTGCTTTAGATAAAATTAATTTAAAACCTGAACTTGTTCAAGAAGTGCTTATGGGCCACGTGGTTCAAGCCAATACTGGTCAAGCTCCTGCAAGACAAGCAGCGCTTGGTGCTGGTATTCCAAACACTGTTCCTTGTACGACCATTAATAAGGTATGCTCTAGCGGCATGAAGGCCGTAATGCAAGCCGCACAAAGCATTGCACTTGGCGATACTGATATTGTTGTAGCTGGTGGTATGGAAAGCATGAGTCAAATTCCACATTACCTTCACATGCGAAATGGCAAAAAGTTTGGTCCATCGCATTTAGAAGATGGTATGCAAAAAGATGGTTTAGTTGATGCCTATCAAAAAGAAGCTATGGGAACCTGTGCTGATTTATGTGCTAGCACCCATGAGATTTCACGAGAAGATCAAGATGAATTTGCGATAGAATCGTATAAACGTAGTGCTGCAGCCTGGGATGCTGGAAAATTTGATAATGAAGTTGTTCCCGTTGAAGTACCTCAACGCCGTGGTGAACCTAAAGTTATAAATCGTGATGAAGAATTTGAGAATATTAAACTAGAAAAAATACCACAATTAAGACCAGCCTTTAGCAAAGATGGTACTGCTACAGCTGCTAACTCCTCGACCATTAATGATGGTGCGGGTGCAATGGTACTAATGAGTCGCGAAAAAGCTGAAGAACTTGGCCTTGAGGTTTTAGCCACTGTTGCCTCTTATGCTGATGCTGCTCAAGAACCAGAATGGTTTACCACAGCCCCAGCTAAAGCTTTACCGTTGGCTCTAAAAAAAGCCAATATTTCACAAAACGATGTTGACTTCTTTGAATTTAACGAAGCTTTCTCAGTAGTAGGATTAGCTAATATGAAATTATTAGGACTTGACCCTAAAACAGTCAATATTAACGGTGGCGCAGTTTCTTTAGGACATCCACTAGGTTGTTCTGGAGTAAGAATTCTAATCACTTTACTAAATGTATTACATCAAAACGATGCTAAAATTGGTGCTGCAGCTATATGTAATGGCGGTGGTGGTGCATCTGCTATGGTGTTAAAACGATAAACTTAAATTAGTATCTAATGCAATACGGACTTTGCCATTTAAGTCTTGTTCCTGTAAGACTTGAAGCCTCCGATTTATCAGAATTAGTGACACAACTACTTTATGGTGATCACTTTAAAATTATAGAAGAACGTAAAGCGTGGTACAAAATTCGTATTGCATTTGATCACTATGAAGGCTGGATTGATAAAAAGCAGTGCAGGCTTACCACTGAAGAAGATTATGACTTTTGTCAAAAACAACAAGACTATACCATTGATTTAGTAGATATAATAACTTCTAAGCAAAAACAGGTGTCAAGCATTTGTTTAGGATCAAATGTGGGAGCTGCCCCTCTTATGGGTGACTCGTTTGAAGGTCAAAGATCTTCGGAAGGATGTACTAGATCTAAACTGATTGAAACAGCTTTAATGTATATGAATTCACCTTATTTATGGGGTGGAAAATCACCGTTTGGTATCGATTGTAGTGGCTTTACCCAAATGGTGTATAAAATTAATCATGTGCCGTTGTTTAGAGATGCTTCTCAACAAGCCAGGCAGGGTGAAACCCTATCATTTATTGAAGAATCACAACCTGGGGATTTGGCCTTTTTTGATAATGAAGAAGGACAAATTATTCATGTAGGACTTATTATGGGAGATAATTACATTATACATGCGCATGGACAAGTTCGCATTGATCGGTTAGATCACACGGGTATTTTTAATACTGAAAAACGCCAGTATTCTCATCAATTACGGGTCATTAAAAATATTTTAGGTCATTAAACTACAAATCGGCGGTAAAACCAAAGCTAAATAACAAGCCATCATCACTGTGAAATAGATTAAATTGGCCCGTCATTAAATTAGCTAAATTTAGCCATAGCCCACCACCATAAGAGTATGCCATTGTTTCGAATTACGATCACTTAACCAAACACGACCAAGATCAAAACCACCCAACACACCCAGTTGAAGCGGTGCTACTTTCGTAG
>CBFHKB010000140.1:0-3920 GCA_965656295.1 Psychroflexus sp. | reverse complement strand
TGTAATAGGAGCTAGGCAAGAGGGGTTGGATACTTCATTAGACGCTAATTTTGGTACTGGTATTGTTGGTTTAAGTGATGTAATAATTTTTGGTGATGGTAGTTTGTATTTGGGAAGTGACTCACAAGATCAAACAGATGTATTAATTTCTTCAGGGTGTACTGCTTCAAATAACGAAATTATGACTTTAAGCACTACATGGCGAGTTAGTTTAACTTCTTCTATATTTCAATTAGCTGTCGCTAATCTTGAATTAGATTTATCTAAGTTTAATTTAAGTCTAAGTTTAGATCCCAGCGATTTTGCAATACTCATAGATGATAACCCAGGATTTACTAGCCCCAATATATTTCCTGCTAATACAATAACCTCTGAAGTAGTAAATTTTGAAAACGTTTTATTTACTAATAATACTTATATCACATTTGAAATTGCTGCCGATAAAGCTGTGACGAATAGTATTGCAGGATTAAATTTTACTGAAGAATTGCGTTTTCATTTTGAAGCAAACTCTATAGATCAAACTAATGGTACAGATGTGACTAATTGGAATAATCAAGGGGCTAATAGTTTAGACGCTCAAACCCAAGTTAACTCACCTTCTATAATTAATGATACCATTAACAATCAACATTTTATTGAATTTGACAGATCTAACAGTGAGAGTTTAATTATTGCAAATAATTCCGATATTTACGAGGGTGCAGAACCTTGGTCCCAGCGTACTTACTCTTTAGTGTTTCAAACAAGTTCAGACATTAATTCTAGGCAGGTTTTATATGAAGAAGGAGGGGTCACAAGAGGTTTAAATATTTATATATTTAATGGTAATTTATATTTTGGAGCCTACAATAATTCAAATGATGGTAGTGGATCGCCCTGGAATTTCAAGTCTGTTCTAACACCAATAAGTACAAACACAACTTACATACTAACCAATGTATTTAATGGTAATTCGACTACTTCAGGTCGTCTTGAAACTTATTTAAATGGCGAATCTGTTGGAGTTGCCAATGGTGTCGGTTACTTATATGATCATTCAGCAAATATTAGTTTAGGTCAAAACGGTGATGGAACTATTGTTGAAGGAAATTCATCTACAAATGCAAATCATTTTTTTGATGGCTTATTAGGTGAATTTTTATTTTACGATACAGTCTTAAATGAAAATCAGATAGATTTACTCAATAATTTCTTAATGGGTAAATATGGAGTTGAACCTAGTCTAAATGATATATATGCGTTTGATACACCTACAGAAGGAGATTTTGATTTTAATTTAGTAGGTGTTAGACAAGATTTAAGCGGGAATAGATTAGATAACTCTACATTTAGTACAGGTATAGTGAAGTTTTCAAACCCTTCCTCGTTGGGAGTTGATGAATATATTCTAGCTGCCAGTAACCTTGAAGATCAAACCAAAGTTAATGGTGAGGACAACGATTGTACAACTGCTAATGCCGATGATTTAAAACTTGAAGCTATTTGGAGAGTTAATCTTAAAGGGGCACCTGGTACAATAGATTTAGAATTTTTAGCTAAGCGCCTAAATATTTTGCCTCAAAGCGAAGACGATATAAGGCTATTGATTGATGATAACTCTGAGTTTTCTTCACCAGCGATCATATCGCCAACTTCTTTTTGTTCAGTTGCTGTATTTGAAGCTGTTAATTTTAATAACGGCGATTACTTTACTTTGCAATTGCAGGATGTAGAACCAGTGATTTGGGATGGTTCAATTTATGCTAATGGTTCTGGTGTGTCTAATGAACCTAACAGCGATGATATTTCAAGGAAATTTGTAGTAAATGGTGTAGGAGCTGTTCTTACCGATGACTTTGGTTGTGGCTGTATATTTGTGACTGAAGATTCAGAAATTTCTTTAGATAATTTAACGGCAGAAATTAAAGGTGATATTAATAATCAAGGTACTATCAATACAATATCTTCAAGCTTTAACTTAACAGGTAAAACTATTCAGAACGTTAGTGGTAATGGTTTTCCAATTTCAAATTTAATATTAGATAACTTTACTGGGGCTAACTTGAATTTAAATGCAAATCAGTCTATCGACTTATTTTCTAGTCTGAAATTAAACAATGGTAACTTTGCTGCTAATGGTCAATTAATCTTCAAAAGTACACCAACAGAATCTGCAGTATTATCTGAAGTTTCTAATGCTTCAGATATAACAGGATGTGTAACAGTAGAACGCTATATTCCTTCTGGTAATAGGGCGTTTAGATATATTGCTCCGCCTGTAGAAACATTAATCTCATGTGGTAGAGCAACGATTCAAGATAATCTTCAAGAGGGGAATCAAGTGACCAATTTTAACAATTATACAGGAGTAAGTGAGACACCAGGTTTTGGTACGCATATTACAGGTTCTACCACCGGGCAAAATGGATTTGATGCAACAATTACCGGAAATTCATCTATGTTTACGTGGGAACCAGCGACTCAAGATTGGTTAGATGTTCCAAATACGAATGTTAAAGGCTTTGATATCGGAGAGCCTTTTGCATTATTGGTAAGAGGAGGACGAGAGCTTGACCTTACTGTTAATAACTCACAGTTTGGATCGTCTACCAAATTTAGATACACCGGTCAATTACATACTAAAACTTACTCAACATCAAATTTAACAAGCACGATTGATGATTTTAATTTGGTAGCCAATCCCTATCAAGCGCAGGTAGATATGAAGGCATTACTGGAAAGTTCAGATGCATCAGGAATTAATCCTAACTTTATGTATGTTTTTGTACCTAATGCTGCAACACGTGGAGCTTATGTCACGGTAGACTTAAGTTCAACGAGTGGTAATGAAACCTCACCAGCAGGCTCTTCAGCTAACCGTTACTTACAGCCTAATCAGTCTGTCTTTTTGCAAACTATCGCAATAAATCCAAGCTTAACCTTTGAGGAAATTTATAAGAAAAAAACTCAGCAGAGTTTAGATAATCAAACCTTCAGTTTGTCACAAACAGGTGGTGTTTACGTTGAATTAAAGCGTTATGTTGTTAGTGAAAACGAGTTTATCACGGTTGATGGAGCTCGATTAAAGTTCAACAATCAATTTACGAATAGCGTGGAACATAATGATGCCTTGAAATTTTGGAATTCAGATGAGTCTTTAGCAATTTTAACTAACGATCAATATTACTTGTCTGTAGAGCGACGCGCTTATCCAGAATCTCAAGAAACCGTTCAGTTATATTGCTGGGGGTTAAAGTCTACTAATTATCAATTAACTTTAAGTCTTAGTCAATTAGAACAAGACTTGATACTCATCGATCACTACGCAGGAACAGAAACGCCTGTACCAACTAATTCTGAGTTTATGTATGAATTTACTGCCGATGAGACCATCCCAGAAAGTATCTCTAATACACGATTTGAGTTAGTGTTTAATGCTTCGAGTTTAAGTACAGTAGATAATGAGAAATTAAACTTAAGAGTTTATCCAAATCCAACGAGCGAGGTGGTGCATATAGATTTACCAAACCTATCGGGTAAAGAAGTAAGGCTAGAATTTATTGATATGTCTGGTCGAGTAATGGCGAGTGAAACTCTAAAAGCTCAAGGAAACACCATAAGCACGCAGGTTGTAAAGCAGCTAAGCGCAGGTGTATTTAATATACGTTTAAGCAATGATAATCAGGTGTATAGTCATAAGATAATAGTGAATTAAGCCTAAGTCTAGTTATAATTATTGCGAAAGCAATTGTTGGGAGTTATAATTAGGCTTTGAACCTCTAATTAAGTTTAGAGGTTCTTTTTTTAAACTTATAAAAGCCTTATAAAACTTATGCTTAGTTGCTAATTAAGTCTATTTTTGTAGTAAAATTTATGCATAGATGAAAAACAATAGCCAACTCAAAAACTGGTTAACTCATTATAATTTAGATCATCCA
>CBFHKB010000139.1:0-4025 GCA_965656295.1 Psychroflexus sp. | reverse complement strand
ACTTTTATAAGCATTTTGCTGAACTTAAGCAAAACTAATTTTAAACACCAGTTATTAAAAAGGGCGATCAAGCTAAAGTAACTAGAACGCCCTTTTTACAATTAGTTAAGTTTATAACTAAGCTTAAAGTTTCTCAATGACTCTAAAAGAGTTTTAGAAATTTCAACTTTCTTTGTTTTGCTTGGCATATGCAACTCAATTTTTTGGACTGGATCCTGAATCTTAAATTTAATATGCTTAGCGCCTTTATGCTGTTCTACAACAGTTTCTAAATCGGTAATAAACCTGTCATCTAAATCTTGAAGATTTAAGGTAATGGTTAGCTTTTGGGCAAATTCTTCTATTACATCTTGCAACTGCTTAAATGCCTTAAAGTTAATCCGTGTACGTCCAGGTTCTCCTGTGTCTCTATTAATAAATTGTTTAGCCGAAGCCTTAACATGTACAAAGTTGTCTAAAACTAAAAAATGTCTGAACTTCAGGTAATCTTCACCAAAGATCCAAAACTCATGGCTTTCATAATAATCTTCTAAAATAAACGTAGCAAAACCTTTCCCATTTTTACTTACGCGATGTTGTACATCGGTTACAACGCCTGCGAAGCTTAACTCTTTATTTAAAAAGTTTTCAATCGTGTTAAAACAACGTATATCTGTGTTACAAAAATGTTGAATTTCAAGCTTAAAATCATCCAAAGGATGCCCCGACAAAAATAGGCCAATCACCTCTTTTTCTGCTTTTAAGGTTTTCATTGTATGCCAAGCTTCACAAGGCGGCACTTCGGGCTCTGGAATTTGAACTTCACTTGCTTCGCCAAATAAACTAACCTGAGCCGAATTTTGATTCTCTTGAAATTTCGCTGCATACTTTAACACTTTTTCTAAAAAATTTAAATCACCTTCTGTTTGATGAAAATATTGAGCGCGATGCACTTCGCCAAGACTATCAAAGGCGCCTGCTAATGCTAAACTTTCAAATGCCTTTTTATTGGCAGATCTTAAATCTATACGCTTTGCTAAGTCGAAAATCGATTTATAGGAACCATCTTTTTTACGGTGTTGAACTATAGTATCAACAGCTCCTCCTCCTACACCTTTTACCGCTCCCATTCCAAATCGAATGGCGTTATTTTTATTGACAGAAAATTTATAATACGATTCGTTCACATCAGGACCAAGAACATCTAATCCCATTCGGCGACACTCTTCCATGAAAAAGGTAACCTTCTTTATATCATTCATATTATTGGAAAGCACAGCGGCCATATATTCAGCAGGATAATGGGCTTTTAAATAAGCTGTCTGGTAGGCCACAAAGGCATAACAAGTCGAGTGCGACTTGTTAAATGCATAACTCGCAAAAGCTTCCCAGTCTTTCCAAATTTTTTCTAGTTGGTCCTCTGGGTGGTTATTTTCTTTGGCTTGATTAATAAACTTCGGTTTTAACTTTGCCAATACATCCTTTAGCTTTTTACCCATAGCTTTACGTAAGACATCGGCTTCACCTTTCGTGAAATTGGCTAATTTTTGGGACAGTAACATCACTTGTTCTTGATATACCGTAATCCCATAAGTTTCTTCTAAATACTCTTGCATGTCAGGCAAGTCATAAGAAATTTCTTCATCGCCATGTTTACGTTTAATAAAACTAGGTATATATTCCATTGGGCCGGGCCTATACAAGGCGTTCATCGCAATAAGATCTTCAAACACGGTTGGTTTAAGATCTTTCATATGTTTTTGCATCCCGGGGGACTCGTACTGAAATATACCTACCGTTTCTCCACGTTGGAATAATTCGTAGGTCTTGTCATCATCAAGAGGAAAAGCTTCAGGATCTAAACTAACACCATGACGCGCCTTCACAATTTCGACGGTATCTTTAATCAAGGTTAAGGTTTTTAGACCTAAAAAGTCCATCTTTAACAATCCCGCATCTTCTACAACAGAGTTGTCGAACTGTGTGACATACAAATCTGAATCTTTAGCCACCGATACAGGTACAAATTTGGTAATATCGTCAGGCGTAATAATAACACCACAAGCATGAATACCTGTATTTCGAACAGAACCTTCTAATATGCGTGCTTGATTAACGGTTTGAGCTTCTGGTGTGTCTTGCTCAGAAATCCCAAGAAGTTCGTGAACCTTTTGTAAATCTTCTGCTCTAAACTTTGATTTCAATTCCTGGTCGGTTTTTCCAAAAATCTTACCTAGTTTAGACATGTCGGGAACCAACTTAGCAATACGATCGGCTTCATAAAGTGGTAAATCTAAGGCTCTGGCAGTATCACGAATAGCCGATTTAGCAGCCATTGTTCCGTAAGTGATGATTTGAGCCACTTGATTTTCGCCATATTTATCAATCACGTATTGCATGACCCGGCCGCGACCTTCATCATCAAAATCGATATCGATATCGGGCATACTTACCCGTTCTGGATTCAAAAACCGCTCAAATAGCAAATCGTATTTAATAGGATCTATATTGGTGATTTTCAAGCAGTAAGCGACAGCACTACCTGCAGCAGAACCTCGACCTGGCCCGACTGAAACATTCATATTTCTAGCCTCACGAATAAAGTCTTCTACAATTAAGAAATAACCTGGATAACCCGTATTGGCAATCACTGATAATTCAAAGTCTAAACGCTCTTTAATAGCATCGGTTAGTTCGCCATAGCGTTCTTTGGCTCCTTCATAAGTCAAGTGGCGTAAGTACGCATTTTCTCCTCTTTTTCCATTATCTTTTTTATCAAGAGGATCTAAAAACTGATCGGGTATTTCAAAAGCTGGTAGCAGCACATCCCTCGCTAAGTCGAAAGCTTCAACCTTGTTCGCTAATTCTTCAGTATTCGCAATAGCTTCTGGCAAGTCTTTAAACAAGGCTTTCATTTCTTCAGAAGACTTAAAATAGTAATCGCTATTTGGTAATCCATATCGGTAACCTCTTCCTCGGCCAATAGGTGTGGCTTGCTTTTCACCATCTTTTACACACAATAAAATATCGTGAGCGTTAGCATCTTCTTTATCAATATAATAGGTGTTATTAGTCGCTAGCAGTTTAACCTCATGCGTTCTTGCGAAGTTAATTAAGGTCTCATTCGCCCGTCGTTCATCTTCTTGATTATGACGCATCAATTCGATATAAAGATCATCTTTAAACGTCTTTTTCCACCATAGCAAAGCTTCTTCGGCTTGTTTCTCGCCTTGGTTTAAAATCTTGCTTGGAACTTCGCCGTACATATTACCGGTGAGTGCAATAAGGTGGTCTTTATAGGTTTCAATAAGTTGCTTATCAATACGCGGCACATAGTAAAAGCCTTTGGTAAAACCTATGGAAGATAATTTTGCTAAGTTGTGGTAACCCTTTTTATTTTTAGCTAATAAAACCACCTGATAACCATTATCTTTTCTGTTTTTATCTAAATGATTTTCACAGACAAAAAATTCGCAGCCAATAATAGGTTTAATTGGTTTTTGATCTGAGTCTTCGGTGATTGCTGCATTATGCTTTTTAGCTGCATTTACAAAATGAAATGCACCCATCATATTAGCATGATCAGTTAAAGCTACAGCAGGCATGTTATTATTTGAGGCAGCAGCAATAAGATCTGGAACAGAACTTGTGGACTGCAATACTGAAAATTGACTATGGTTATGAAGGTGAATAAAATCCTTAGAGGCTAAGGTATTTAGGTTTTGCTGAAGTTCTTCTTTAGTGGGTTCGGCTTCAGATGATGTTTCTTTAACTTTGAGTTTTGCAGAAGCTTGTTTTAAATTAACATGTTTTAAACCAATGGGTTGAATTGGTTGCGGATGCTTAGCTTTAAATTCTGTTAGATATTCTGCTGTCGCTTCAAGCTCTTCAAGTGTATAATGACCTACACGTAATAATTCTAAAAAACAACGGGTAGTCGCTTCTACATCAGCTGTGGCGTTATGAGCTTCATTAAACGCCTCTCCAAATAAATGTTCGTGTAATTCGGTTAAGGTTGGCAGTTTAAACTTTCCGCCTCGACCACC
>CBFHKB010000138.1:0-4083 GCA_965656295.1 Psychroflexus sp. | reverse complement strand
ATCCTGTAAAAAAAGAAAACATGACGTTTACAGCTGAAGTTCCTCCATCAAAAATTTGGCAAGATTGCTTAGCTTAGCTCATGACTTTTAACCTATATTTGATTTAAACTGAAGTTAACCATGAAAAAAAATATTGCCATCCTTATGGGCGGTTATTCAAGCGAGTACGAAATTTCGCTTAAAAGTGGTGAAGTAGTTTATAATTACCTCCCAAAAGATAAATACAAGCTTTACAGAGCACATATACTAAAAGACAACTGGTTTGTAATTACACCAGAAGGTAAACAGCTTCCTATAGATAAAGCTAATTTCACCATCAATACCAATGGAAATACCATTGCATTTGATTGTGCATTTAATACCATACACGGCACACCAGGTGAAAACGGTTTAATACAAGCTTACCTACAAAACTTAGGGATTCCTCAAACCGCTAGCGATTATTACCAAGCGGCCTTGACTTTTAATAAACGGGACTGTATATCGGTACTTAAAGCCTACGGTATTAAAACCGCTCACAATTATTTTGTAGACCAAGGCGATGTAATTGATCCTGATGAAATTGTAAAAACAGTGGGCTTACCTTGTTTTGTCAAAGCTAATCGTGCTGGAAGTAGTTTTGGCATCACTAAAGTGAAACAAAAAGACCAAATAATTAAAGCTATTGAACATGCCTTTAAAGAAGATCAAGAAGTGATTATAGAATCTTTTTTAGACGGAACCGAAGTGAGTGTTGGTGTGATTAACTGGAATAATGAAATTACAGCCTTACCGGTGACTGAGATTATTTCGGAAAATGAATTTTTTGATTTTGAAGCTAAATACTATGGGAAATCACAAGAAATTACACCCGCTAATATTTCAGCTGAAGATGCCCGCAAAGTGCAAGATGAAGCCAAGAAAATTTTTAAAGTATTAAAACTTAAAGGTTTAACCCGGTCTGAATTTATTTTTAATAATGGTGAACCTTATTTTATAGAATGCAATGCATGCCCTGGACTTACTGAAGCTAGTATTTTACCACAACAAGCCAAAGCAATGAATATTACATTAACCGATTTATTTGATCAAGCTATCGAGGCGGCTATGAGCTAATTTTGTGAAATTTGACACATTTATGTATTTTTAAAATATAGAAGTTTTAAGCTTCTACAACACTAAAAACTAAACTATGAAACGAGCAGTTTTCCCTGGGTCTTTTGATCCAATAACGCTGGGGCACTACGATATTATCATGCGAGGTCTTACTCTATTTGACGAAATTATATTAGCCATTGGTATTAACGCCGATAAAACATATATGTTCAGCTTAGAAGAACGAAAATCATTTCTAGAAAAAACCTTTAAAGATGAGCCTAAAATTAAAGTAGACACTTACAAAGGCTTAACGGTTGATTATTGCAATTATAAAAAAGCAGAATTTATCTTAAGAGGTTTACGTAATCCAGGCGATTTTGAGTTTGAAAAAGCAATTGCCCATACCAATCGAAAACTTGAACAAATTGAAACTGTATTTTTATTAACTTCGAGTGGCAAAAGCTATATTTCATCATCGATTGTGAGGGATGTTATACGCAATAATGGCGACTACACAAGTCTAGTTCCAGATTCCGTTAGGATTATGCCAAATTAAAATAAGTAATTTAATCGCAGGCCTCCAAACCATTGTCGTGGCTCGCCAGGATAAAAATATCGGGGTTGCGAACCTCCAAAACCAACAGCATTGGTTACTACACTAGCAGTATAAGTCTCATTAAATAAATTTTGAATACCACCTTGAACACCTAAGCTTAGATGAGAGGTAAGTTGAAATTTATAACTCATGTTAAGATGACTCACCGCATAGGAATTGGTGTAAACTGTGTTAGCATCATTCACAGGTAAGCGAGACACCATGTTAGTATTCCAAGACAAATTAAAGGCCTTATAATCTAAATTAAACCCCACATTGAGTAAGCGATCAGGTACACCTGTTAAGTTGTTTTCACTAAAATCTTGAGTTCCATCAACAAACTGATCAAAGCTATAAAAATTGAAACTTGCGTTAGCAAATACATTTAATTTTAATGAATTGGTTAATGAAAAATTTCCTGCTAAAGAGGCCTCTAAGCCTGGATGGTTTGTAGAGCCAGCATTAATTCCTACAAATTGATCTTCAGCAACTCGCCTAGCCACAATCAAATTATTAACATCAATGTAATAAGCTTTTAAACTTGTAGTTAACCAAGTAAATGGTGTACTGCTAAAAACAAGCTCGTATTGCCATGCCTCTTCAGGTTTTAAATCTTTGTTAAACAAGCCTTGTTCAGTTAAACTTTCTTCTAGGGTTGGAACCGAAATGCCTTTACTTACCGATACTTCTAAGCTGTAATTGGTATTAAAATGATACATTGCTGAAATGGATGGTAACACACCAAAATCGTACGTAAAATTAGAATTTACTGACTCCAGTAGATTATCCTGCTCAAAACCAGTTTGGTTAACAGCTAAGCCCAAATTAACATTAAACATGGAATTAAATTGAAGTTGATACGTTGCAAATCCTTCGATATAATAACGGTTTTGATCAAAGCTACTCAAGACGTCACCTTGTACGCTGCCTTGATTGAAATCTTCATATAAATTTTCAAATGTAGACACCTCAACTTGTTCGGTTTGAAACTCTCCTCCAAATTGAAGCTTTGAATTTAGTCCAAAGCTTATAAAACTCCATTCAGTTAAGTGTCTGGATCCTATTCCAGAAATTTGATTTTTTAAAATATTAAAAGGTCGTGGTTCGTTAGCATCGGTATAGTTGTAAAATAGTGCCGTGGTTTGTTTAAAGTTTTCGGACCAATTAGATTCTAAAGTTAATCCCAAAATGGCTTTAGTGTAATGCTCGTATCCTCGTGCAGCATTCCATGTAAAAGCAGCTGATTCAGGTGATTCGTTTAAATCGGTTTGGTTAAGAGAGCTTGGTATAAATGCTTTTAAGCCAACGCCATGAGCCAAAAACTTCAGCTGATGCTGCCTATTTAAACGGGTGTTGGTATTGATCAAATAGCTTTCACGCTGGTAATTAGAATTTGCCCGAAATCCGCCATAACTTAAGTTATTATAGGCCACTTTATATTGTGTTTGTCCGAGATTAGACTCGGCTTGATAATGTTGTTTATAATAGCCATTACTACCAAAAAGTTGTTGGGTAAAGGCTGTAGTAGTTAAAGAAGGAGTTGACTTTAAATTTAAAACACCACCTAAACTCGCACCCTCTGTGGTCGATTTGGGACCTCTGGTAAGTTGTAATCCGTCAAGCATTAAAACATCAAAATCGTCTAAAGTAGAAGTTCCGTTAGCGGTGCTGATTGGAATAAAATTAAAATACATTTTTAATCGGTTAGTTTGAAATTGTGCACGAGCACCTACACCTCTAACATTAATCTTTGTGGTATTTAACGCTCCTTGTTGTAAATGTATACCAGGTAATTTTTGTATAACGGCCGTAAAATTTTGCTGCGGTACTTCTAAAAAGTTTTTAGAGGTTAACTTGTTGCTAATTTGAGCTGATTGCTCTGCTGCTCGGGTCGTTGTTTTTAAAACGACTTCGGCTAATTTTGTAGTATCGTTTTGAGCAAACACATCACTCACATTTAAACATAATAAGATGAAACTACTTAGAATAAAATGGCGCATGTTCTATTTTTGCGCAAAGTAGTATATTTAAAACCTTAGACCCAAATACTTGAACATGTTTAAACCTTTTTTAATAGTGATTTTGATGAGTTTATGCTTGAGTTGTGAAACTTCAACCAAACTTAAATCGGTAAAAAAACTTCCAAGTTTAGCCTTTGAGCGTTCTGGAGGCGACTCTACTTCTACTTACAGCGAAGTGATTAAGTTTTACAAAGCACTTGCTGAACAAAATGAGTCTGTTAGTATCACTAAACATGGTAAGACTGATAGCGGTAAACCACTGCATTTAATTAAATACAGTTCTAATAAAGCAACCACTAAACCTGTAAAAATTTTAATCAACAACGGGATACATCCTGGCGAATCTGATGGCATTGATGCGAGCATGTTATTATTTAGAGACTTAGCAAA
>CBFHKB010000137.1:0-4159 GCA_965656295.1 Psychroflexus sp. | reverse complement strand
TTTAATGGCTTCCAAACTAGAAATAATGTAGAACGAAGAAAAGTTAACGCTAAACGTGCTGAATTTCAGCTAGAGCAAACTAAACTAGATTTAGAATCTAATGTTTACCAGGCTTATGTAGACGCACAAGGAGCCGCTAAATCTTTTGAAGCTGCTCAAAAATCGGTTGATGCTCAACGTATCGCTTATGATTATGCTAAAGAGCGTTACGATGTAGGTATGTCTAATGCTTTTGACTTAAGTCAATCAAAATTTAGGTTAACCAATGCAGAGAACAACCTTATTAATGCTAAATACGACTATATTTTTAGGTTAAAAGTACTAGAGCTTTATTTTGGAATTCGCGTTGTAGAATATAATTAATTTACCAATTTGAGTTATTTACTTTGTTTAGAAACAGCTACAACTAACTGTTCTGTGAGTTTAGGGCTCGATAATAAACTACTTGAAATCAAGGAGTTTACGAGTCCAAAATACTCACATGCTGAACAGCTTCACGTTTTTATTAAAGATGTTTTAGATCGACAAGCCATTACGGCAAAAGATCTGGCGGCAGTTGCTATAAGCATGGGGCCTGGTTCTTATACAGGTTTGCGTATTGGGGTTTCTGCAGCTAAGGGTATCGCTTATGCTAATCAAATTCCATTAATAGCCACTTCAACTCTTAAGAGTTTAGCCTTACAAGTAAATCCTGAAGCGGAATCTAGTTTAATTATACCAATGCTAGACGCAAGACGAATGGAAGTTTACACACAAAGCTTTAATTCTAATTATGATGCAATAACTTCAGTTGAAGCTAAAGTGTTAGATTCGGATTCGTTTATAGAGGCCTGTAGCAAAGGCCAACTTTATTTTATTGGAGATGGTGTAGAGAAGTTTAAAGCTATCTCTTCGTTAACTTCAGCAAAGTTTTTAACTCAAAAACTTCCATCGGCAAGAGAACAATTTCAACTTGCACGACAGAAGTTTTTAAATCAAGTTTTTGAAGATACAGCGTATTTTACGCCATATTATCATAAGGACTTTATTCTAGGATAATTTAAAGTGAATTATAAAACGCAACCACGCGCTTTAATTCATTTTCCACTTCTTTATCAGAACCTCTAAATTTAAAGTTGTTTTCTTTAATATAGTCTTTAACTCGTTCTTGTTTTTCACCAAAAAACGAATCTAGAATACGACGCTTATGAGCTTCAATTTCAATAAAACTACGGCCTCCATCTTTACTAATAAAATAATTAAATTTGGTTTGAAGTTTGGCAGATTCGTCTGTATCGTAGGTGCTCTGTGCTTTCTTTTTAGGTGTGTATAATTGGTGGTAGTTTTTTAGCAATAAGGCTTCTTTACCTTCTTCGCTCAAAATGGCCATATAACCATTATCAGAACCGCCTTTGAAAACAGTATTACTCGTAAACAGTTTAAAAACTTGACCTTCGATAACGTATTTATATCGACTTAAGCGATCAAGTGTCTTTATACTTTCACTAGAAGGGTTGTCCTTGATTTCAATCTGACCTTTGTAAATATTATATCTTAAAAAAGCATCAAAGCTTTGATCTTTTTCAGAGTCTATTATTTTTCCTTCAACAAAACTATCGTTTAAGTAAGGAGAGCCATCTACGTTGTCCAGGTTTATGCTGCCATATCTAGTATTAATGTTATTGTAAACATTAATATCTTGTAAACTTTGCGGATCAAAGTTACTCGTAATTTGTGCTTGAGCATTTAGAGCCAAACACAAAAATGCTAACATAAAGGTGCTAATTTTTTGATTCGTTTTCATAATTTAATCATTTTTATTAATTGTATATAAATTCACATCGCTTTGCGGGAACGGTATTTGGATTCCTGCAGCTTCTAGTTCTATTTTGCTTTGTTCAAGAACAAACCAATGTGCATCCCAAAATTGATCTATCTTGGCCCAAAATCTAACGGATAAATTAACTGAACTATCAGCTAATTCAGTTACTACTACCTGAGGTTCAGGATCCTTAAGGATATCATTGTTATTGTCTATTAATTTAAGAAGCACTTGACGTGCTTTAGCAATATCACTCCCGTAAGAAATACCAATTTTTATAGAATCTCTACGTGTGGGCTCATAAGAGTAATTGGTAACCTTATTATTGGAGAGTTGGCCATTTGGGATTACTACTCTTTGGTTTCCAAACGTATTTATAATTGTATAAAATAAACTAATTTCTTTTACGGTTCCTGATGTCCCCTGAGCCTCAATAAAGTCTCCAATACGAAACGGTTTTAATAAAATAATGAGTACTCCACCAGCAAAATTAGAAAGTGACCCTTGCAAGGCTAAACCGATAGCTAATCCCGCAGCACCAATAATCGCTGCAAAAGAAGTAGTTTCTACACCTAATTTAGTGATGATGGTTACAAATAATAATAATTTTAATAGAATATTAGTGATGCTAATAGCAAAACCTCTAATGGCCTCATCAACTTGGCGTTTTTCTAAAATCTTACGTAATTTTTTGGTGACAAATTTAATTAACCATAACCCAAAAATAACGGCAATAATTGCACCAATAACACTTGGAAGATATTCGAAAAACTTTTCGATGGCTAGGTTTAAATAAGACTCAAATGTTTTCATAATTCAACTATAATCACGCAATTATCATACCATTATCAAAACTATCCTCGACATTTACAAAGCTAAGTTCGTTAGTACTATTCGTTGCCATTAAGATCATTCCTTCGCTAACAGTTCCACGAAGTTTAATAGGTTTTAAATTAACCACCACTGCAACTTTTTTCCCAATAAGGTCTTCAGGTTTAAATTGTTCGGCAATACCTGAGACAATTGTGCGTTGGTCTATACCCGTATCTACCTTAAGCTTGAGTAATTTTTTTGCTTTGGGTATTTTCTCAGCTTCTAAAATTGTAGCTGTTCTAATATCAAGTTTGCTAAAATCATCAAATGTTGTCTCGCTTTTTTGTGGCTCAACATTGGCAACTTCAGCTTGGTTATCTAATTTAGTTTGTTCGAGTTTGTTTAATTGTTTTTCAATAGCAGGGTCTTCAATTTTACTAAATAATAGTTCTGCTTTATGAATAACATGCCCAGGAGGTATTAATTCATCTAATTGAGCAATGGCAGGCCAATTTAATGGGTTGTCGAGCTCTTCAATGGCTAGCATTTGCTTTAGTTTGGTTGAAGTGAAAGGCAAAAAGGGTTCTGATATCACACTTAAGCCTGCAGCAATTTGTAAGGCCACATACATGATGGTTTGGGTGCGTTCAGGGTTGGTTTTTTGAAGTTTCCATGGCTCTTCATCTGCTAAGTATTTGTTGCCTAAGCGCGCAATAGTCATCATTTTTTGTTGGGCTTCTCTAAAGCGATACAGCTCAATCGACTCGGCAATGTCTTGGGTAGATTGCTGTAGTGTTTTTAAAGCCTCTTGATCGACAGCGGTAAACTGCGATGGTTTAGGGACATTAGCATTGTAATATTTATGGGTGAGGACAACGACTCGATTAATAAAATTACCAAAAATGCCAACAAGCTCGCTATTATTTCTAGTTTGAAAGTCTTTCCAGGTAAAATCGTTATCTTTTGTTTCTGGTGCATTAGCGGTTAACACATAACGTAAGACGTCTTGTTGGTTAGGAAAATCTTTCAGGTATTCATGTAACCAAACAGCCCAGTTTTTTGAAGTTGAAAGCTTTTGACCTTCAAGATTTAAAAACTCGTTAGATGGGACATTATCTGGTAAAATGTAGTCGCCATGAGCTTTTAACATGGTAGGGAAAATAATGCAGTGAAAAACAATATTGTCTTTACCTATAAAATGAACAAGTTTAGTGTCTTGGCCTTTCCAATACGGTTCCCAATCTTTGCCTTCTCGTGCAGCCCATTCTTTTGTAGATGATATATAGCCAATTGGGGCATCAAACCAAACATATAGAACTTTGCCATCGCCGCCCTGAACAGGAACAGGAATGCCCCAATCCAAATCACGAGTAACTGCACGTGGTCTTAAGCCATCATCAATCCATGATTTGCATTGCCCATATACATTAGGCTTCCAATCATTTTTATGATCGTTTAAAATCCATTGCTTTAACCACTTGTTATATTGGTCTAGTGGTAAAAACCAGTGCTTAGTTTCTTTTAAGGTTGGTGTATTGCCTGTAA
>CBFHKB010000136.1:0-4185 GCA_965656295.1 Psychroflexus sp. | reverse complement strand
TTAGCGGGTTAATGATCGTAATACCAGTTAAATAAGTCGGTTCTAAACCCGAAATTGATCCAAGTCGTGGTGTTGTCGAACACTTTTGAGGTTTGAGTTTTAGCATCAAAATCTCTGTAGATTATTGATGTATAAAGTTTTAGATTAGTTTTTGGATTTAATAAATAGCCCACTTCTAATTCTCCAAATAATTGGTTGACGGAATTGCCTTGTCCTATTTTAACATCGTTTTCAAATGGTCGATCGGCTTCATTACCATAAATGCTTCCTCCAAAGTAAGGGTCTAAGTCTTCGTTGGTCTCTAAACCACGTTTTCCGATAATTAATTTGGTATGTCCAAACCAGCGGTCTTTTCGGTAGCGTGCTATAGCAATAAATTCTCTAAAGTTTGCGCCCCATTGGTGAGCCAAAGATTGATTGTTATGTCCATAGTTTAAGACGCCTGTATTATGTGAATAGGTGTAAGGCCTAACTTGATTATATTCTAATTGTAAGCTTAGGTTTTTGATCTTAAAAGCATCAAAATACTTAATACCTAACTGGTAGCCCATTTTATTTTTCCAACTTTGTTGGCCGCCAAACACTGCGTCGCTCGCAAATTCGTCGATAATTAATTGACCGTAGCTGTTAATTTGGTCTGTCCATTTATATTTATAACTTAAACCTATCAGCGCATTACCTCCTTCTGAACCTGTTGAAAACTGAATCATTTGATAAAAGATCACAGGGTTTAAGTAATTAAAATCGAAACCTCTGTTATTATCATTTTGCCATATCACAGATTCGAAAAAGCCTAGATTAAGACGCTTAGTTACATTATAACTTAAATGATGAGTCGCCATGAATTTTGTTCGGTAAGATCCATTGTCGTTCACTTCACTTCTAGTATCTCGAAGGGAACGCCATGTGTTGGTGTACTTAAATTTCCAGATATTAGTTTCAATTTTAAAATAAGGGTGTATTGAAGCATTATCACTTATAAATAAAGATCGATACCCATCTCCAATAAAATTTTGACCGTGTCCTAATGTAAATCTAAAGATATCATTAGGTTGGTAGCTAATATAACCTTCAGCAATCGGGTAATCGTAAGCATTATCTCCAAATCGTTTAGCAATGCCTCTAGACGGAATAGTTGCTGGGTTTCCACCAAAAGGTCCAATAGATTCTGCATACCGGTTGTAATAATCGGCAAATCTGGCTTGACTTTCATATAAGGCAGTGAATACGTTTACTTTATCACTAAGTTGGCCTTGAATAAAAGCGGCTCGTGTGTTGTTGTAGGTGTAGCTCTGGTCAGAATCAAAATCTTTCCCAAGTTGTAAATCGGCAGCAATGTTAAAGGTAAACCAATAATTGTCACCTTTAATTTGAACTAAATCTTCATTAAAAAACTTTTCTCCAAACCAAGTTTGAGTATCAAATCTTAAACGTTCTACTTCTTCATTAAAATTATAGTAGGGTTTAATTTCTTTATAAGTAAATGGTTTTGACGCGGTGTGCGTATTGGTTCCTATTAAATTCATTTGCCGATCAAAGCGATTGTACACTTCATGTGATAGCGGAATATTTAAGTGGCTATCAAATTGCTCATCTTTGAACTTTTGATTTTTTAATCGATCATACTCAAGTTTAAGAGGATTAACTTGCGTTACTGCTGAAGTTCCTTTGATATTTTGGTGTGTATCTTCTAAGTTATGGCTAGCAACGTTATCAAAAGGTAATTCTAAAGACATATTAAATTGCATAAATTCTGCCTGTGAATTATAGGTTGCGGGTTTAATTTCAGGAAGTTTTGTAAAGGCTTTTTTGATCGCTTCTTTTACTTCTGGACTTTTAGAACTAATATAAATGGGTTGAAATTTTCCTAGAGTATCTACTTCGAACAATAGTCTAGTTTCTATAATATCATCTTTAATATTTTCAGGATGTTGGTAAGCGCTTTTAAGTTGTAAAATAAAGGTACTGCTAAAACACTCTTCAGTGTTATTATATTCGCAGTTGTCAAACACTGGCCAGGTTTTAAGTCGATCTTGCGCAAAACCTGAAAGACTAATTATTATAAGCGTAATTACGAGAAACTGTTTTTGCATCATTATTGCATCATTAAAGGGCAAATATAGCAATTATCATCTTTGAATGTTAAGTCTATAAAAAAAGGCCTAGCAGTTGCTAGGCCTTTGATATTATTTATTTCCAAAAACAATTAATCTCTTACTTGGAATGTGATCGGTAGTGAATAAATTACCCCTACTTTTTGACCTCGTTGTTCACCAGGCTTCATTTTAGGTAATTTTTTAACTACACGTTCTCCTTCGCGTTGTAATCTCGGGTGAGGCGCACGTGCACCAACATTTACGATATTACCTGTTTTGTCAATTTTGAATTGGACATAAACTCTGTTAATACCTGATAAGCCCAAATCTGAAGCTAAACCAGTATCAAATTCGTCATTAACAAACTTCTTGATCTTTTCACTCATGCACTTTTTCTTATCCTTAGCGTTTTCACAACCAGGGAAAATAGGCACTTGTTCAATAACCATAAAAGATACGTCGCCAATTTCTTCTTCTACTTCTTCAATTTCTTCTACTTCTACAATTTCATCTTGATCTGTATCTGTAGATTCTATAATCACTTCTTCTACTTCCTCTTCGTTATCGACTACTTCGATCACTGGTGGAGCAGGTGGTGGCGGTGGTGGCGGTGGCGGTGGCGGTGCTTTTATTTCTGTAATAGGCACATCTTCTTCTTCCAACATGTTCAGATCAACAGTTCCGGTATCAATTTGCTCTTTATCGTAGGTTTTCCATTCGATTAAAAGCAAAGTAATCCCCAGCATTAATGCTAAGCCGATCTGAAAGAATAGAAAACTCTTTCTATTCAAATCTTTTTTAGGATTCTTCTTTGGTTCCATAGTTCATTTTTAATAAGGTTACTAAAGTAAAAATTTTAGACGTACTACCTAAATTTTTGTATCTTATTTTTAATTTTCTCTAAAACAGCTACAAAAATTAAAGTTGCTATACCGCTACCAAAGGTATTAGCATAGATGTCTTTTAAATCAAAGGTTCTATAACTAGTTACACTGTTTTGGAGTATTTCAATAACAATGCCAAAACCGATGATAAGCAATAAAATTCTTAATAAAACTTTAATTTTTGCCTTTTGAAGGTGTGTTACGGTATAGTGAAAATGCCATGATAAGGTTAATGCAAAATAAGCTAAGATGTGGTATACTTTATCAGCCGCTTCAATTTCAATAGATGGAAATTGATCTGTTTTCATAAGTGATAAAACCAGAATACTAATCGTTGCAATAAGCGCACAGCTTAGGCTAAATCTTTTATCCGATATGAGCTTTGTAAGCTTCAGCATCCATTAAATCGTCTAGTTGTGATTGATCGCTAACTTTTACTTTAATCATCCAACCTTCGCCATATGGATCTTCATTGACTTTCTCAGGCTCATCTTCCAGGCTATCATTAAATTCAATAACTTCACCGTCTACAGGAATAAATAAATCTGAAACTGTTTTGACAGCTTCTACTGTACCAAATACTTCATCTTTATCTAGAGTTTCGTCTATGCTTTCTACTTCGACATAGACAATATCACCCAATTCACTTTGTGCGAAATCGGTAATACCAACGGTAATCACATCGCCATCAATCTTTATCCATTCGTGATCTTTTGTATACTTTAATTCTTCTGGAGTGTTCATTTTATTGTGTTTTATTAATTTCCAAAGTTGTATCTTAATGTAAAGCCGCTTCTTATTGTTGTTTGCGGGAATATGGTTGAAATTGCATTTTTTGAAAAGACATGGTCATAAAAGAATATAGCCGTTAGGTTTTTAGTAAACGCATAATCGGCTGTGAAATTAACCGACCAAATGTCTTGTCCTGCTGTTATTCTGTTATTTTCAATATCTAAAGAACGTATAATGGTTTCATTTCTTCGTAAAGAAACATCGGCCTTTAAGTTTAAATCACTACTCAATATACGGCGATTACCTTCAAATTGAGTGGTGATTTTTAAATCTTTAATTCGGTAACCCAAGCCAACGATATATTCTTCACCTAGCATTTCAGTAAGCAAGCTGTTATTAAAGCTTAGAGATAATGCGCGGTCTTTTCTATATTCGGCTAAAATACTCACCGAATTCTTCATTTCAAAATCTAT
>CBFHKB010000135.1:3960-4193 GCA_965656295.1 Psychroflexus sp. | reverse complement strand
ATATTAGACGGTAGCCTGGTGATTTAGGATGAAGTTTTAATTCGGTTTTCGGATCACCTACCATATGTCGGTAATCTTCAGGATCATGACCGCCATAGAACGTAAAAAATCCTTTTCCTTTTATACCATGTATATAACGCGCTTCACCGTTTATTCTATTTTTCCCTAACACTAATACGTTGGATTTTATCAGGTTAGGATTAAAAGCAGTAGTTTGCCCCATAAACCCTTTT
>CBFHKB010000135.1:0-3950 GCA_965656295.1 Psychroflexus sp. | reverse complement strand
GGTATCGGATCCCATTTGGCAGAATAGTCGTTAAGGGTAAAATAATCTTTATCCATTGGGACTTTTCTTATAGAAGTCATGTCTATGGTAGAATACTCATAAACCATAGGACTTTGTTCAAGCTTAAAGTCTGTAAATGCAAATGTCTTGTTGTAGTCAATTTTATTTTGGTAGCCTGGATCACTAGGATCGCCATCAAACATGGGTTCGCAAATATCGACACCTTCAGCTGAAAGAGCAATATCAAACGAATCGGTTGCGCTACACATGGCAAACATAAATCCTCCACCTATCACATAGTCGCGAATTTTTTGAGCGACTGCTAATTTAGAGGTAGAGACTTTAGCATAGCCTAAGGATTGTGCGAGTTCTTCAGCTTCTTTTTTTGCCTCAATATACCAGGGTTGTGAACGGTAAGCCCGATAAAATTTACCAAACTGTCCTGTAAAGTCTTCGTGATGCAGATGTAACCAATCGTATAGCAGAAGTTCATCATCTAACACATTTTTATCGTAAATGGTTTCGTAAGGAATTTCAGCATAGGTAAGTACCATTGTAACAGCATCATCCCAGGGGGCTTTATCAGATGGTGTATAGACAGCTATTTTTGGCGCTTTTTCTAGAATTACAGCCGATTTATTTTTTGAAGGACTGTCTATTTCTTTTAAAAGAGTTTGAGCTTCATTATCTGTCAATATTTCATAGTCAACTCCTCTTATAGTGCATTCACGTTTAAGCTCTTCGGTATAGGAGGTTAAAAATGAACCACCCCTATGGTTGAGTAGCCATTGAACTTTTTGCTGTTTTTCTAACAGCCAATAGGTAATACCATAAGCTTTTAAGTGATTACTCTGTGTATCGTAATCCATTGGTACTAAAATGAACTTTGCTTGCATCAAATTACATGATGCTAGTATAAGAAGGCCAATGATATATGGTTTTAATTTCATCATTTAAAAAGGGACATCCTCGTTATCATCTGGATCTAGATTTGGTGAGCTATCGCCAAATACGTCTTTAGAGTTGGGTAATTGGTGGGTAGCATTCATACTTGAACTAATTTCTTCTAAAGGGGTATCAAATGTGTCAAGGTTGTCAAACTTACCAAGGTTCCCGATAAATTTAAGTCTAATATTATCTAAGCCCCCGTTTCTGTGTTTAGCGACAATAAATTCACCTTGACCAGCCGTAGGTGTTCCATCATCATCATCCCATTCTTCAATACCGTAGTATTCTGGTCTAAAGATAAACGATACAATATCAGCATCCTGCTCAATGGCACCAGATTCTCTCAAATCACTTAATAATGGTCGTTTACTACCGCCTCGCGTTTCAACCGCTCGAGATAATTGAGATAGCGCAATAACAGGAACATCAAGTTCTTTAGCTAAGGCTTTTAAGTTTCTCGATATCGTAGATATTTCTTGTTCACGGTTTCCGTTTTTATTACTTGATCCTCCCGTCATTAATTGGAGGTAATCAATAACTATTAACTTAATCCCATGTTGTGAAGATAAACGCCTAGCTTTTGCTCTTAAATCAAATATAGAAAGCGATGGTGTATCATCAATAAATAAGGGCGCTTTTTCTAAAGACTTTACTTTAACATTAAGTAATTCCCATTCGTGAGGTTCTAATTGCCCTGTTCTTAATTTTTCTGAACTTAAGCCTGTTTCTGAAGAAATTAAACGTGTAATTAACTGCACAGAAGACATTTCTAGGGAGAAAAACGCGACAGGTTGATTTTGGCTTACAGCAATATTTCGTGCCATGGATAAAGTTAGAGCTGTTTTTCCCATACCAGGTCTTGCGGCGACAATTATCAAGTCACTTGGCTGCCAACCTGAGGTGAGTTTGTCTAAATCGTTGAAACCGGAAGGAATACCACTTAGTCCTTCTTTATTTGAAATTTCTTCAATTCGTTTTTTAGCTTGCATAACAAGCTGTTGCGCGGTTTCTGAAGATTTTTTTATGTTACCTTGTGTGACTTCGTATAATTTTGATTCAGCATGGTCCAGTAAATCGAAAACATCGGTGCCTTCATCGTAAGCTTCTTCTATAATTTCATTGGAGATGTGAATTAAACTCCGCTGAATATATTTCTGAAGAATTATTCGAGCATGGTATTCAATGTGGGCTGAAGATGATACTTTTTGTGTCAATTGAATGAGGTAATATTCACCACCACAAAGGCTAAGCTTCTTTTCTTTTTTTAATTCGTTAGCGACTGTTAATAAGTCAATAGCTTGTCCTTGTTCGAACAAGTATTTAATGGTATTGTAAATATGCTGATGAGCCTCTTTATAAAAGGCTTCTGGTTTTAAAATATCAATAGTTTCGTCAACTCCTTTTTTGTCAATGAGCATAGCCCCAAGTACAACTTCCTCAATATCAACAGCTTGCGGTGGTATTTTGCCGCGTTGAAGGCTGATAACTTCCTGATTTTGAGTGGATTTATTTTGAATTGATTTTGATTGTTCCATATAACGAAAGTAAAAAAATAATACGGTCTTGTGCGTTAAAAAAAATAGTTTGCTATTAACAGGTCGTCAACATTCTTACTGTTAATAACTTAAGTTTAATGTTTATAACTAAAAAAATCCGACCGTTTTTATGGTCGGATTTTTGAATGTCTTGTTATACTTCAGTTTAATCTTTATAGACACCTAAACTAACATATTTGTTCATACGTTGTTCTACCAAATCTTCTGCTGATAACTTTTTTAATTCATTAAATGTTTTGGTAATGGCACCCGAAACTGTTTTAAAATTCTTTTCTAAATCAGCGTGTGCACCACCGAGTGGCTCTTTCACAATTTGGTCTACAATTTTAAGGCGTTTCATGTCTTTTGCTGTTAATTTTAGGGCTTCAGCGGCTGTTTGCTTATGTTCCCAGCTACGCCATAAAATAGAAGAGCAAGATTCTGGTGAAATTACCGAATACCAGGTGTTTTCTAGCATTAAAATGCGATCACCAACGCCAATACCTAGGGCACCGCCACTGGCGCCTTCGCCAATGATAACAGTTATAATAGGCACTTCGAGTTGGCTCATTTCCATGATGTTTCTAGCAATCGCTTCCCCTTGGCCACGCTCTTCGGCTTCTAGGCCGGGAAATGCGCCAGGTGTATCGATTAAAGTGACAACTGGGATATTGAACTTTTCAGCGCTTTTCATTAACCGTAAGGCTTTGCGATAACCCTCAGGGTTAGCCATACCAAAGTTGCGATACTGTCTTGTTTTTGTGTTATAGCCTTTTTGTTGTCCAACAAACATAAACGATTGTTTGCCAATTTTTCCTAAACCGCCAATCATGGCCTTATCGTCTCCAAAATTACGATCGCCGTGAAGCTCTAAAAATGTTTCGCCACAAATGGCTTTTATATAATCTAACGTGTAAGGTCTATTGGGGTGTCTTGATAATTGAACGCGTTGCCAAGCAGTTAAGTTTTTATAAATATCTTTTTTTGTAGCTTCTATTTTTTTTTCGAGTTGCTCACATGTTCCGGTAACGTCTACGTCGCTATCTTGACCGATTTTACAGGCCTTTTCGTATTGCTCTTGCAAGTCTTTAATTGGTAACTCAAAATCTAAATACTCCATGATTTTCTGTTTTAAAATCAGCTAACAAATATATGAAACCGTATGGAACTTCTATTAAAAATAAATGCGTTTGACTAAAATTATCTAGCGTTTGGCTTTTTTCAATAAAATTAAGGCTAAAATGCTAAATACAATATTAGAGAACCAAACAGCTACGAATGGCGAAAAGGTTGATTTTTCAGCTATTGTTCCAAACACCTTGTCAAGAAAAATGTAGGTAAACGCAATAACAACTCCAATCGCAAGGTTAGCACCCATACCGCCTCGTCTTTTCATAGCAGAGACCGATACTGCTATAATGGTGAGTATAAACGCTGAAACTGGTATGCTCCAACGCTTATAGGCTA
>CBFHKB010000134.1:0-4237 GCA_965656295.1 Psychroflexus sp. | reverse complement strand
TTCGGCAATATCAGACAATAAGTACGTCTTATCTTGAGTGTTACGGATATAGTCAGGAAAACTTTCATAAAATCGGTGATTTTTCCCTAGGTAATTATCCAAAGAAATTATTAATAATGAGTCTGAGGCAATAGTTTTATTTCTGTAATCAACACTTTCGGCTATGGTCACAATGCTAGGTTTTTTGAAGGCCGTAAAGTAAAATTTCAGGTACTTATAAAATCGTTCAATACTCTGTTTTTCGGCTTTAAAATCGGGAAATACCTTTAAAACCTCTTGGTTAATTTCCTGTTGCAAGGTATCTTCCATCTTGTTATACCACAAACTATCGGGAATTGCCGCATTAAAAAAATAAGGGTAACCAATTTTTAAACTCTCTAAATCTGTAGAGTCTGACATAGCAAACTCCCGATCAAAGCGCTTTACCTCCAACTCTACTTCTTTGTTTTCAATACTTTCAATTAATTTTGACTTTTTTGTATCACAGGACGTTAATTGAATAAAAATAACTAGGATTAATAAGACTCTAGTAATTGTTTGAGTTCGCATTGACTATTATTTTAATATATTTGATTGCAAATGTAATTAAACTTAAAATTATACTTCCAGCCATGCAAAATGAAAATGTCATAAATTATATTAAAAATTGGCTTACAAATTATATAGAAAACACCTCAGCTAAAGGTTTTGTAATTGGAATCTCAGGCGGAATAGATTCGGCTGTGACCTCAACTTTATGCGCTTTAACACAACATCCTGTAAGCTGCATAGAAATGCCTATTCACCAAAATCCATCCCAAGTGACTCGAGCACAACAGCATATTGCCTGGTTAGAGTCTAAATTTGATAATGTAACTACGGCTGAAGTTAATTTAACAGATACGTTTGAAAGTTTTCGCAAGGCATTACCGGAAACAGCTTCAAGTCGCGAAGATCTTGCTTTAGCTAATTCAAGGGCCCGATTAAGAATGACTACTTTATACTATTGGGCTGGACTACAGCAGTATCTTGTTGCTGGAACTGGAAACAAAGTTGAAGATTTTGGTGTTGGTTTTTACACTAAATACGGCGATGGTGGTGTAGATTTAAGCCCTATAGCCGATTTAATGAAATCTGAAGTGTATAGCTTATCTAGGACACTTCAAATTATTCCAGAAATACAAAATGCTGCACCGACAGATGGCTTATTTGGTGATAGCCGAACAGATGAAGACCAACTTGGCGCTACTTATGATGAACTAGAATGGGCGATGATGTTTAATGGAGATCGTAATCAACTTGACCATAGGCAAAGTGAAGTTTTAGAAATTTATGAGCGATTAAATACGGCTAATCAACACAAAATGAAACCAATTCCTGTTTGTAAAATTCCGCAAAACTTTAAATAATCCTATTTAATTTTCTGGCTATTAAAACTTCAAGCTGCTTGTACTCTATTGTTTCTTCGAGGATTTCTGTTGGATTTTCAGTTGTTTGATTTTTTAAACGTTGACTCATTTCATCGACTTTTTGATGTATAAGAATACGCCTTAAGTTTAATATAGTTTGAGTCACTTCAGAAGGTTCGAGTTCATTTTTGTGCTTTACAAACACATTTTGCCGCTCCCAATCATGAATCTCATAACGCTCAAAATTCATTAATATAGATGTCGCTTCTTGTGCTAGTTCATGCTCTAAATCGCTTATAAACTTGGAAATATTTACTTCTTGGTATTGCGTAAATTGATCAATCAGTAATTGAAATAAGGTTTTAAACTTATCATCTGTAAATTCAATTTCGTCATTGTGTAAGTCAAGGAATACTTTTTCGTACACCTTGTGTGTTTTTTGAACAGGTTTAAGCAATTCATTCCCTTTTTCATCGAGATCAATAACAAAATCTTCAAAATCAGCTTCTTGACTCCCGTATTTAAGGAGTAATCCAATAATAATTCGCTCTAATTCTACTTTAGGATCTAATTTAGTTGTTACTGAAGCTTGATCTTCTACCTTTTTTAGTGGCTTTGAAGGTTGCTTGGCTTGTTGTTTTTTTAAATCACGCTGTGATTTAGCCAAAATTTGATCCAGACTACTAAATAAGACACCTTCTGAAACATCCATTAACTTTGAGCAACTTCGAATGTAAAGTTCGCGCTTGATTTGATCTGGAACTTGAGCAATACTTTCGACAATATCCCTAACTACTTCGGCTGTTTTGGTAGGGTCATTTTCGGCATCTTCAATTAATAAAGACGCTTTAAATGTAATAAAATCTTTAGCATTAGTCGCTAAGTAGTCTTCTATAACATGGGTTGGGTTCGATTTAGAAAAGCTATCAGGGTCTTCACCTTCAGGAAACAAGCAAACCTTAACGTTCATATCTTGAGCTAGAATCAAATTTACGCTTCTTAAAGATGCCCTAAGGCCCGCTGCATCTCCATCAAATAAAATAGTAATATTGTTGGTAAGGCGTTTAATTAAACGGATTTGTTGTTCGGTAAGCGCTGTACCAGAGGATGAGACCACATTTTCTATACCTGATTGATGCATTTGTATAACATCAGTATAACCTTCAACCAAAAAACAATTATCCTGTTTAGCCATGGATTTTTTGGCGAAATAGAGACCGTATAGGACTTTGCTTTTATGGTAAATATCGCTTTCTGGAGAATTAAGGTATTTTGCCGCTTTTTTCGAGTTATCTAAAATACGACCTCCAAATCCAAGAACACGACCAGACATGGAATGAATAGGGAACATCACGCGGCCTTTAAAACGGTCTAAACGTTTATCTTCTTTTACAATACTTAGCCCTGTTGCCTCCAGGTATTTGAGTTTATAACCTTTTTTTAAGGCTTCACTTGTAAAAGCCTCCCATTGATCTGGCGAGTACCCTAATTCAAATTGATTGATCGTTTCTAAGGAAAACCCTCGCTCCTTAAAATAGGACAATCCAATTGATTTTCCTTCGGAAGTTTCGTGAAGTTGTTGTTTAAAATAATCACGGGCAAAAGTCGAAACCACAAACATACTTTCCCGTTCAGAAGCTTTTACTTTTTCTTCCGAAGTTTGTTCGGTTTCTTCAATCTCGATATTGTATTTTTTTGCTAAATATTTAATGGCTTCAGGATACGAATAATGCTCATGTTCCATGATAAAACTCACAGCATTACCTCCTTTACCGCTAGAGAAATCTTTCCAAATTTGCTTTACAGGAGACACCATAAAGCTAGGGGATTTTTCATCACTAAACGGACTCAAGCCTTTAAAGTTTGAGCCAGATTTTTTAAGATTTACAAAGTCACCAATCACTTCTTCTACACGTGAAGCTTCAAATACTTTTTCTATGCTACGTTTTGAAATCATTGAGATTACTTTTCGCGATTAATCACATAATCAACCATCAATTTAAGGGAGTGTTTGTAATCAGAGTCTGGATATTGCTCCAATAACACTAAAGCTTCATTATGAAATGTGTTCATTTTAGTTATTGCATAGTCCAAACCACCAGATTTTTTAACAAATTCAATAACTTCATTAACGCGCTTCTTATTTTTGTTGTGGTTTTTAATTGAATTAATCAACCACTTTTTATCTGCTCTACTGGCCTGATTTAGAGCGTAAATTAAAGGTAAAGTCATTTTTTGTTCTTTTATATCAATACCTGTGGGCTTCCCAATTTTGTATTGGCCGTAATCAAACAAGTCGTCTTTAATTTGAAACGCCATACCAATAAGCTCACCAAATTTACGCATATTTTTTACATCTTGTGAGTCTGGCTTCACTGCAGCGGCTCCTAAACTACAACATGCCGCGATTAAGGTCGCTGTTTTTTGTCGAATAATATCGTAGTAAATCGATTCAGTAATATCTAATCGTCTTGCTTTTTCTATTTGCAACAATTCACCTTCACTCATTTCACGCACAGCAACTGAGATAATTTTTAGTAAGTCAAAATCATCATTATCTATAGATAAAAGTAAACCTTTTGACAGCAAATAATCGCCTACTAACACAGCAATTTTATTTTTCCACAAGGCATTAATTGAAAAAAAACCGCGTCGTTGATTGCTATCATCAACCACATCATCGTGAACTAACGTAGCCGTATGAATCAACTCTATAACTGAAGCACCTCGATATGTACGATCATTCACTTCACCTTCAGACACCATTTTTGCGACTAATAACACAAACATGGGGCGCATTTGTTTACCCTTTCGGTTAACAATAAAGTGAGTGATTTTATTGAGTAGCG
>CBFHKB010000133.1:0-4295 GCA_965656295.1 Psychroflexus sp. | reverse complement strand
ACTATCACTTCAGAAAAAAAAGAAAACGACAACTTACTGTATTTTTATTGCTCTGGTGGTGCAAGTATTGCTTGAACATACAAGAAAATAAATGCACCCATTGATCAAAATCAAATCGACAAAACAAAATTCAATAGAGTACTAAATTTACAAGGCGTTGGATTTAACGTCTCTTCAATAGAAAATGACGGCAAAAACACCCTATCAATTTTCACTTTTGGCTTAAAAGAACAGGAATACCGGGAAACATTTAACATTGATGGTGAAGAAGTAATCAATTCAGAAGTTGAAGACTTAAATTCTGATGGCTCACCTGAACTTTTTGTTTTTACCCAGTCAATTGGAAGTGGAAGTTACGGAAATGTGTACGCTTTTTCAGTTAACAATAAAAAATCAATGAGTGAGGTGTACTTTCAACCTACAGCAGAAAACAGCGAAATAAATAAAGGATATATGGGCCACGATGAATTTTCCCTCGTTGAAAATACCTTAGGCCAACGCTTTCCAATTTATCAAACAGGTGATACAAATGCTCAACCAACAGGAGGAACAAGACAAATTTCTTATCAACTAGTTGAAGGAGAAGCCATGAGAAAGCTTAAAGTAGATAAAATCACCGAATATTAAAAACAACCAACATTAATGGCTATATGTAATGGTGCTGTTCTCGCCTACTACTAAAAATTCTCACGGATTTATAGCTTGGTGTATCTTTGCAAAGTTAAATACTAAGCCACACAAGTTCCCGTAGTCGAGACTATTGGATTTCATAAAAACCAATGAAAAGAAGAGTTCACTTACAGAAATATTTATTAGCCTTCGGCCTACCGTTATCATTGATCGGAATAACGGTTTTTATGGCTAAAATTGATGTTTTAGCTATACATCCAAAAAACTTGTCGTTTGGAATTACATTTGACTTGTTGCTAACTATCCCTATTGTCTATTTTTTGTTAATCAGAAATACCAACATTCCCAAAACAACAGTTGTTGCTTTTTTGATTCTCGGAATGCTAATAGGCTCAATAGTACTTCCCAACGAAAACCAATACTATCTCAACATCTTTAAGACGTGGGTATTTCCAATTATAGAATTAGCAATTCTATCTTATGTGATCTACAAAGTAAAAAAACTTACAAGACAGTTTAAGTTACATAAAAACAAATCGTTTGACTTCTTCACAGCATTAAAAAAAACTTGCTATGAAATACTACCGAAAAGTGTGGCCAATCTTATCGCAATGGAACTTGCGGTATTCTATTATGGATTCATCTATTGGAGAAAAAGAAAACTTAAGAGTAACGAGTTTTCATATCATAAGGATAGCGGAACAATAACGCTACTTATAGCCTTACTATTTATAGTTGCAATTGAAACGTTTGTATTACATAACTTACTATTAGAATTTAGCAAAATTGCAGCTTGGGTTTTAAGCTTTTTGAGTATTTATTGTGGATTTCAATTAGTTGGCTTTTTAAAATCAATGTATAAAAGACCAATATCAATTGAAAATAATAAACTATTTCTTCGGTATGGAATTATGAACGAATCAACTATTAATTTAGCAAACATTCACAGCATTGAAATTTCATCAAAACCTATAGAGTCAAACAAAGAAACCCGTAAACTATCATTTTTGGGAGAGTTGGAAAGCCACAATATTGTTATTCGATTAAAGAATGAAAACACATTGATTGGATTATACGGAATTAAACAGAAATATAAGAATATAGCATTTTACGTTGACAGTAAAATTGAATTTAAAGACCAAGTCAATAAGGCCTTACGACGCCTTATGTAGTAAATATGCTGGTGATTTTTAATTGAAATAAAGCTATTTTTAAACTCACTCAACTTAAAACTTGACGACTTCCTTTTATAATTAGGTAAATCCTAAACCCCAATACATATAGAGACTAGCTTGTGCTTAATCCGAAAAGTACGTGATAAGTGATAAGTTAAAAGCTAATAACTATATACTAGACCTTCTATCTGAAAGAATGACTTGTATGCTACTAATGTTACAAAGTATTCAAGTGACAAGCAATATTTTTACAATCTTATCAATTTTTACAAATAAAGTAATAAGCAGTGAAGAAATATTTAAAAATCAAAAGCAGCCATAGATTGCAAAAAAGCAAAGCTTTAAAGCTGCTAAAAAACAATAACTAAATTCATTTATAACAAAAAGCTTCATCAACCAAAATATTTTACCGAGCACTTCAAAAACAACTGCATAAAAAATGGGAAGACAGATATTTTTTTTAATCGCATCAATATTATTTTAAGTCATAAAATTGTTAATGCACAACAGGTAGAGAGCTACCTAGAAAACCATATAAGCATTTTAGCTTCAGATTCTTTACAAGGAAGGTTAACAGGTACTATTGGTGAGGAAATGGCTGCAGAATATATTCAAAATCAATTTAAGGAGCTAAATCTTATACCACTTCCAAGTTTTGACTTTATCCATAATTTTTCTTTTACTTATAAAGCAAACCCGCATTCTAACCAGACAAGTTCAGATACTATTATTGGAAAAAATATAGTAGCATTCTTAGATAATCATGCGACACATACGTTTGTAATTGGCGGTCATTATGACCACATAGGCCATAATCAATATAATCTTTCTACAGATGTAAATTCTAAAGGCTTAATTCATAATGGTGCTGATGATAACGCTTCCGGGATTGCAATGATGCTAGAACTCGCAAGAAATTACAGTCAAAATAATATTACAGAACCTGTTAATTTCATTTTTGTTGGTTTTTCAGGCGAAGAACTTGGGTTGATGGGATCAAAGGAAATCTCTAAACTTATTAAACAAAAATATCCAAATACTAAATTAATGGTCAACTTTGATATGGTTGGCAGAATGAATTCTACTAATAATTTAAATATTGGAGGCGTAGGAACTTCGCCAAGTTTTCCTTCCATATTAAAAAACAATAAACCTAACCATATAAATACAATACTAAATTTTAGTGGTGTTGGTCCGTCTGATCACGGTTCGTTTTATTACCAAGACATTCCTGTTTTGTTTTTCTTTACTGGATTACATAGCGATTATCATAAACCAACTGATGATACTGAAAAAATAAATTTTAATAAAATGGGAATGATTTTCTCCTATACAAAATCAGTAATTGATTCATTGGCTATAAATCCAAATTTAACTTTTACACCTACTAAATTAAAGCAAGAAACAAAAACACCTAGGTTCAAAGTTACTCTAGGAATTTTCCCAGATTATAAAGACTATGGAGATGGTTTGCACATTCAGGATGTGATAGAAGGAAAGATCGCTGACAAAAATGGTTTGCAAAAAGGAGATATCATAACTAAAATAGGGAATGTTAAAATAAATGATATTTACTCCTATATGAGGGCTTTATCTAAACTTAAAAAAAATAAAACGTATAAAACAACTTACATAAGAAACGAAATTAGTAAAACCATTAAGATAAAATATTAGACTATGAAATTTATTAAGACCTACATTATTATTGCTTGTATTACACTAGTGTCATCACCTTTATTTTCTCAAACTGCACCTTTTGAAATTAGTATAGAACCTATTAACATAACTGGTTTAGGTGGTATTCAATCCTATGCATATGGACAAGCAAATGGGAAATGGCTTATTATTGGAGGAAGACTTGACGGACTTCATAGAAGACAACCTTGGGCATCTTTTGACGTTGCTGGACACAATAATCAATTACTTGTAGTTGATCCAGTTTCACTTCAAAAATGGAGTGCACCTTTGACGGCATTACCTACTTCAATTCAGGAACAATTAAGTTCTACAAATATGGAGTTTTATCAAGATGGAGATTATTTATATTGTATCGGAGGTTATGGATTCAGCCCAACTGAAAACGACCATACAACATTTGATAAATTAACTGCAATTAACGTATCTGATGTTATAAATGGAATTATAAACGATACTAATATTTCTCCATTTTTTAGGCAAATTACAGATACACAATTTCAAGTTACTGGTGGTAGATTAAAAAAAATAAACAACACCTATTATTTACTAGGCGGACAAAAATTCATCGGGAGATACAATCCCATGGGGCCAAATAATGGACCAGGATTTACACAAGAATACACCAATGCTATTAGAAAATTTAACCTTTCTGATGATGGGACAAATATTACTGTAACTCATTTAGCGTCTCACCTAGACCCTACTAATTTACACCGTAGAGATTATAATGCCGAACAACAAATTTTACCAAATGGAAATGAGGGAATCACAATGTTTTCAGGTGTTTTTCAA
>CBFHKB010000132.1:0-4363 GCA_965656295.1 Psychroflexus sp. | reverse complement strand
CAAGAACTCATAATGAAAAGGTGGTGAAGCGTTTAAAATCCTACATTACCTATCTTAAAGATGGGCCTTATCAGCGCGTAAATGCTTATGGTGAAGTACCTTTTTCGGTTCAAGATGATACCTTAGCATTTCAAGCCATGAACAGTCCTATTGAAATTCGAGTGATCGATACGACTCGGTTTCAATTCCGAGTCGCCTTTGAGGATAAAGAAGAGACTGAAGTCCGGTTAAATTATACCAAATACAGTAGCGGAATAGAAACCAAGCAAAAAATGCTTCCTAATGCGGTGTATGAAAAGCAGTTTAGGTTTGGCGATTATATTTCAACACCCTTCTTTAAAGGCCGCATTCAACTTAATGGTCACCAAATTAATTACGATAAACCCTATTATGTCGTTTTTAATAGTTTTTTTGGTACGGTTAAACACTATCAAAATTTAGGGGTAAAAGTCGCCGACCGTTCCTCTATTATTAATTTACGATTAACCGGAGAAAACAAGGCTGAGATGGTAGACTACCTAAATTCTACCGTGCAAGTTTTAAGTCAAGATGTGCTTGATCGTAAAAACTTATTCGCCACTAAAACCATCAAATTTGTTGATAGTATTTTAGCTGAAAAATCCCAGGAACTAAAAGAGGTCGAACGAGAACTGAATCAATTTAAGATAGAAAATGATATTATTGACCTCAATGAAGAAAGTGCTAATCTGAAATCAAAACTTCGGGAATACGATAACGAAATCATTGGGCTTGAACGTCAACTTGATTACTACAAGGAGCTTGAAAAATACCTGGTTAACCGGAATGATTACTCCAGTCTTCCCGCGCCTTCAGTCGCTGGAATTAATGAAGAGAGCATTACGAGCGCGGTCGGTAAAATAGTTGAATTATCCTTAAAGCGCGGTAATTATAGCTATGGATTAAAGTCAAAAATGCCTAATTTCGCTGATATCGATCGGCAAATTGATGCCCTAAAAGAGGTGCTCTTAGAAAATATTACGTCTTCCCGACGCTTGTTACGCAAACAACGCAACGATCTCCAATATGAGATTTCAGAACTTGAGACAGAAGTTCGTAAACTCCCTAAAGACCAACAAGAACTCTTAAAAATCGAGCGTCGTTTTCAAATTAGTGAAAACACCTATACCGTATTTTTACAAAAGCGTAATGAAGCAAGCTTAATTAAAGCTGCCAATGTGAGTGACATTAAAGTGATTGATGAAGCAAAAGACACTGGTGGCGGTCAAATAGGACCAAATACGCAACTTAACTATGTGATGGCTTTGCTTATAGGAACCTTTGGGCCCTTGGTTTTTATTTTCATTTTAGTCTTTGTTGATAATAAGATTAAGAAGCCCTCAGATATTGAGAAGTTATCCACTATTCCCGTCATAGGCTTAATCGGTAAAAGTAAATTGAGCAGTAATCTTGTGGTGTTAGATAAGCCCCGTTCAAGCATTGCTGAAAGTTTTAGAGGCATACGAACCAGCTTGCAATTTATCTATAAACAACAAGCTAAATCGCGTACTGAGACTAAGCAAGCTAAGGTTACTCTAGTTACTTCTTCTGTGAGTGGTGAAGGAAAAACCTTTACCGCTATGAATTTAGCGTCCGTATTGTCTTTAGGTGATAAAAAAACCATTTTGGTAGGTTTAGACTTGCGTAAACCTAAAATTTTTGACGATTTTAATCTCAATAATGATCTCGGGGTGGTTAACTATCTTATTAGACAAAAACATCTAGACGAGGTCATCCAACCTACTAAGTTTAATAACTTAGACCTTATTGTTTCTGGACCAGTACCACCCAACCCTTCCGAATTGCTTTTAGGCGATCGTATGGATGAACTCATGGCCGAACTAAAAAATCGGTACGATTATATTGTACTAGATTCCCCACCTATTGGTTTGGTGACCGATGCTATGAACTTGTTTAAATATAGTGACGCTAATCTTTACTTAGTTCGTCAAAACTATACTAAAAAGGGAATGATTGGGTTAATTAACGAGAAATACGCTAAAGGCGAAATTCACAACACCAGTATTGTCCTTAACTATTTTGAGCAAAAAGCTAAATATGGTTACGGCTATGGTTATGGTTACGGTTATGGCTACGGCTATGGTGGTTATGGCTATGGGCGTTATGGTAATGGTTACCATGAAATGGAAAAAAGTCACTCTTGGCGCTATAAAATAAAGCGTAAGATCAAAAAACAAATCAGAAAATTGTTCAGATAAAATATTCACCCAAATGAAAGACCAGCCTTGTATTGCAATTATAGGTTTAGGCTATGTAGGACTGCCCTTAGCTGTCGCCTTTGCACAACAATTTAAAGTGATCGGTTTTGATATTAATCAAGCCCGCGTAGACGAATTAAATCAAGGTCACGACCACACCTTAGAGGTCGAAGATAAACTCCTTCAATCTGTTTTACAACCGGAAGCAACCACGGGGTTATACATCACAAGTTCGCCACAAGACCTAAAAGAAGCTCAGGTACATATTGTGACCGTTCCTACACCGACCGATAAAAATAGACAACCCGTTTTAACGCCTTTAATTAAGGCTAGTGAAACTATTGGGAATATTTTAAAAAAGGGTGATATTGTGATTTATGAAACGACGGTTTATCCTGGCGTGACTGAAGAGGTATGCGTACCCGTTTTAGAACGCACATCTGGGCTTCACTTTAATAGCGACTTCTATGCCGGCTACTCCCCAGAGCGCATTAATCCTGGGGATAAACAACATACCGTCACCCAAATTTTAAAAGTCACCTCGGGTTCAACTCCAGAAATAGCAAGCTATATCGATCAATTGTATGGGAAAGTGATCACCGCAGGCACTCATTTAGCGCCCAGCATTAAAGTGGCTGAGGCCGCAAAAGTGATTGAAAATTCTCAACGCGATATTAATATTGCATTTGTTAATGAGCTTTCAAAAATATTTAGGCTGCTCGATATCGATACAGACGATGTGCTCGAAGCTGCTGCTACCAAGTGGAATTTTATAAAATATACTCCTGGTTTAGTTGGCGGGCATTGCATAGGTGTAGATCCTTACTACTTAGCGCAAAAGGCCATTGAAGTGGGCTATAATCCTGAAATTATACTGTCTGGACGCCGTATGAACGATGGTATGGGACGCTATGTCGCTTCTGAAGTGGTAAAATTAATGCTGAATAAGGAGGCGAAAGTCAAAAATGGCAAAGCTTTAGTTTTAGGCATCACGTTTAAGGAAAATTGTCCAGATACCAGGAATACGAAGGCGATTGATGTGATTAACGAATTAAAAGCCTATAACATGCAGGTTGATGTGTGTGACCCTTGGGCCAATGCAGCTGAAGTTCACCGTTTATTTGATATTGATTTACTCCGTATCGAGGATCTCAATACCACTTACGATACCATTGTACTCGCCGTCTCGCATCAGCAATTTTTAGAATTAGACTTAAGTCAGTACCAAACGCCTAACTCCGTCTTGTTCGATGTAAAATCTTGTTTACCAAAAGATCAGGTTGATGGTCGTTTGTAGTTGTCCTTCTATCAATTAAATCAAAGCCAGAACATCATCGTTCTGGTTTTTTTGTTGGTACGTTTCTTGATCAGTGAGCGCTATAAAGCCTGTCAGTTCGAGTGAACCCGTGCTAGCATAGCTGCGATTAATAATCGCACTCCGATGCTCAGGGGCTTGTATCGAGAACTAAGGTGAGGCGTATGCGTTCTCGATACACTTTTTCCTGTTCGCCTCACTCTAGTCAAAAACCACTCGAAGGCACCACTGCCATCAGATTATGTTTAGCACCAGTCAACTGGTCAACCAGTCACGGCTGACTAATCACGCTTCACGAATCAACCAGTCACGGACAACTGATCACCATTTACTGAAACCAGATAACAGACTATAAATAACTTTTCTTTTTTACATCGCCTAAAAAAGAAACAAAAAAGTCTAGGCTTATGAAAACGAAGCTAAATTTATAGTTCGGTTTCTAAATTTCAGAAACTCGTTCCATTTTACAAATAGAACTCAAACAGTCTGAAATTTGACGAACCCATCACGTCAAATTTTACGCTGATTTTTCAATAGGCCGTTTAAAGATGTGCGTTGTGTTGAGATTTTGGAATTCATCTGAACAGATAACAGAAATCCGATAACACCTATTTACTCCCAGTCAACTGGTCAACCAGTCACGGACAACTGATCACCAATCACTGAAAGCAGATAACAGACTATAAATGACTTTTCTTTTTTACATCGCCTAAAAAAGAAAAAAAAAGTCTAGTCTTATGAAAACGAAGCTAAATTTATAGTTCGGTTTCTAAATTTCAGAAACTCGTTCCATTTTACAAATAGAACTCAA
>CBFHKB010000131.1:0-4526 GCA_965656295.1 Psychroflexus sp. | reverse complement strand
TAAATTATTAAATTTCGGTTAAATAGTTAGGTTCTAGACCTTGCCCATTAACTTTTCCTTCCAGTTTTTCCACTTATATTTTTTGGCAAAAATGAATAGAATCAGAGGATAAATAATAAATACCGGAATAAAAATATCAACATTTGGATTTGGTTTGCCGGTATATATTAATATGGAATCAGTTTGAAACGCTGTCCAGTTTGCAGTCACTAAAAGTGCCGTGATAAGATTGTTCGCAGCATGGTAACCTAAAGCTAGCTCTAGACCTTCATCCATCAACGTCATTACACCAAATAGAAAACCTGTTCCGATATAAGAAATAAGTAAAATAAAACCTATTTTACCAATTTCTGGGTTTCCAATGTGTAAAAGTCCAAAAGCCACAGAGGTTAAAACTAAGGCTAGAAATCTACTCTTAAAGTAACTGCCTATACCTTGCATTAAATAAGCTCTAAACAAATATTCCTCGAAGCTAGTTTGTAATGGAATTAAGAGAACGGCGACTACCAAAAGAATCAAAAATTTCGGAAAATCAAAATTCAACGCATAAGATTCTGGATGCAGTTGATAATCGGCTAATGTTCCAATGATAATAAAAACAGAAATCACCATGAAACTAAAGCCTACGCGTGACCAATCAATTTTTGAGCGCGAAGTTGTTAAGGAGCGTATAGATTGTTGATGTCCAAATCTAACGTATAGTAAAAGTAAAACCCCAAAAATCCCTAAAGGTAAAACCGAAGAGACCAAGGTCCAGTTTCGCCCTATACTTTCAATTTGTGATTGGATTAAGGCCTCCTGGTCAATATCCAACAAAAAGGTCATTAAAATATTAACTCCCATTAATCCAAAAAACAAAAAACTTGGAATTAAATATTTCCAATATCCGAGTTGGCCATCTTTTGCTTGGCTAACATAATCGACCGATTTTACACTTGTGGTAGTTCCCATACTTTGGTTTTAGAATAAAACAGTTCTTCTCCCCTAACTTCTAATGGTGAAGAAATATTATTGGTATACAAGCTTCCAGTTCCTAAACCTTGAGGCATTGAATTGTTAAATGTACTCGTGAATTGTGCAATAGCATTTAAACCAATATCACTTTCTAAAGCACTTGTCATCCACCAATTAATTTGATTTGTTTCAGCAAGCCTTATCCATTCTGAAGTAGATCTAAAGCCGCCAACTAAACTAGGTTTCAAAATAATATACTGGGGTTGAATTGTTTGAAGCATGGCTTGTTTATCTGAAAAATCAATGATAGAAATTAATTCTTCATCAAGAGCTATAGGCAAAGGAGTTTGTTGACATAATTTATACATCGCGTCCCATTGCTGGGGTTGAATGGGCTGTTCAATGCTATGAAGCTGGTAAGCTTGAAGCTGATTTAATTTTGATAATGCATCATTTGGTTGAAATGCACCGTTGGCATCTACTCTAATTTCGAGTGATTCAGCTGAAAATTTAGAGCGTAAAAAAGCTAGTAAATCTAATTCTGCCTGAAAATCTATCGCACCAATCTTAAGTTTAATACATGAAAAGCCTTGATCAAGTTTTTCTTTTATTTGATCAAACATAAAGGACTTATCTCCCATCCAAATTAGACCATTTATAGTAATACCTTTAGAGTTACCATAAAACTCAGTATCAAATAAATAAAAAGGATCTGATGACTTTAGAGATTTAAAGGCTATTTCTAACCCAAAAACAATTGAAGGAAAGCGCTTTAAATGTTGTGACAATTCCGGCAATCCTAAATGAATGTTATCACATGCCCATTTCAGCTTTTGCTCAAATTCAGGCACATCATCATAGCTTAAACCTCTTAAAATTCCACATTCTCCAATACCAAAATCTGTTCCTGATTCAATTTTAATAAACCAAGTTTCTTTTGTTTTTAAAACACCTCGAGAGGTTCCACTAGGACGTTTAAATTCTAAGATATATTTACTGCAAGTTGCCTTCATAATTTAATTGTGAATTACAATTTTAAAGCAATTATTACAGTTTTAGTTTCTAATTAATTTGATTTTATGAGTTTTTTGATCAGAATTAATTTCGATGATATAAATGCCTTGAGATAAGTTAGGCTGAAGTTTAACTTGAGTTGAATTAACCTGAGTTTGATAAACTAATTTACCGTTTAGATTAAAGATTTTAAGCTCATTAATAAGTTGTTTAGATTGAATGTAAACTATACCATTAGATGGATTTGGGTAAAGCTTTACACTTTTCAAGTCTTGATCTTGAGTAGAAAGTGAGCTATTCCATGGTTGCCCAACTTCATCACCCCAAATATAATCGACTAAATCTGGATTATCAATAAAAGGATTACGGTTAAATTGCCAGTTGTAAATCACATTGTTTCGGTGCATTTCATAATCATCTGGTGGGTCTTGCTCATGCCAATTTAAGAGGGTTTCTAGATCTCCTATTTCACCGATGTTACTCGTGGTAGGAAAGCCGTTAACTACACTTAAACCGTTATATCTTATTTGCATATAAAACAAGGCACGAGCTACATCGCCTTTAAAACTCCCTTGGTTTCCAGTTGGCCCTATATAATCGCCAAAATTTTTATTACCGCGACTACTATTTTCGGTAGACAAGGCAGGTCTAAGATGGTGAGCGTCTGAGTTACCGTGCCTAAGCGAATCGGCATTAGTGTCCCAAAATACATTAATCCCTGTTGCAATATCGTCATCTTCGATACTAAAAAAACCACCTCTTGAACGAGGAAAAATGTGTTCCCTATTCCATTTCCCAATACTTGCTGAACCAGTTTGTTTTTCAAAAACAGGTTTGTCTTCTTCAGTGTATATTAGCCAAATTTTATTAGAATTTAGTGGACTAATATCAGCTTGCTCAAGAATATCATAAATATCAGCATAAGTGTGTGTTCTCACGACACCTTCTTCGGCTATAATATCTTGTAATTGGCTAACTAGATTTTGACCGCTTAGCTGTTCGATAGAGCTGTAATAATTAACAGGTGTTGTTGGTGTTACATTACCATAGGTCGGATTTAAGGGCGTCCCATAATTTGCAACTTGAAAATCATTATCGACTATTCTAATACCAATTTGATTAGAGCTTAAAACGTAAGGTGCTTGAGGCTCATCAATGGTAATTACAGCTAACTCATCACCTTCGTCTAAAACATCATCAATTAATTGAATGGTAAGTGTTTGTGATGAAGAGCCAATATTTAAGATTAAATTAGTATTTCCAGTAAAATCGCTATTGTTAAATCCATTATTGGTTAGATCAAAATTTAAACTTAAATCTTCGGTAAGTGATTGACTTGCTGTAAAACTAATATCAAAGGCTTGACCTTCATCGACAAATGAGTTTGAGGTGGTGACCGAAATAAAAACAGGTGTTATCCCACTACCATCATTAGTTTCACGTGGTGTTGGTGTCCCAACAAACCAAGAACCATCAGGATTACGTTGTATTGATTCAAAGTCTTTATTATTGTTTAAATCTTCATTAATTTGTTCTTGAACTCCTAATAACTCCAATAATACGGTATCATCAGAATCATTCGTATCATAAACAAGGGCATCAATTAAATTAGTGGTATTTGCAAGTGTTCCTGGAAAAAAATCAAAGTCATTAGCTTGATAAATAGCAACAGCATCAGCGCCATTTTGGAAAATGTTGTTAGGTAAAAAAACATTTGGAGCTGGATTAAGATCAGCACCACCTAGAACAAATAAGCCATTAAAGTCGGTTGTCAAACCATCTAAGTCATAGGTATAATAACTTGAGTCGCCTCCACTTGACGAACCATTAAAAAGGACAATGACAAAACCATCTAAGGCTGTGTTTGGATTTGGAGTCTTCAGCTCAATAAACTCTTGACTATCAACACCTTCAGTATCGGCATCTAATTCATTAATAATTACTTGAGACTGTGTAGTTGCAAAAATAAGTACAAACAATAGTGAGAATAAGCTACGCATAGTTGGGGATTTTGCGCAAATGTAAACATTATAGATGAGGAGACTAAGGATTGTACATAAAAATGGGCATAAACCGATAAAAAGCTATGAGAAATTTTATGCTAGTTATGCCCAATAAAAAACCCCATTTATTACAATGGGGTTGCGGAGAAAGAGGCTCCGACAACCTTTAAAATTTGTCAGTGTTTTCAGGGCTTCCGATTTACATAAACCCAAAAGGGAAACGCATAGGGTAACTGAAAAATGCTTTAATTCTTTAGTGCAAACATATAAAATTATTAAGATATAAACATTAATGATTATGATCAATTAATTAGATTTTTATCTATTCATATCAAATAATTGTCACTTCAAAATTACAGTAGAATATTTAAGCTAAAATTACTAGAGATTTAAATCAGAAACTTATAATTGTCTTATATAAAATTGCTACATCTAAAGAAATTAACACAAATTAATATGTCTTAATTTGCATCAATATGAATTAAATTTGCTTTAAAACAATTTTTGCCTAATTTCAAAAAGTAGTAGATCTATTTAATAACTAATTGATGCTAT
>CBFHKB010000130.1:0-4552 GCA_965656295.1 Psychroflexus sp. | reverse complement strand
CTTTTAGACGGGTTTGCATTTACAACTGAAGTGATTTCGAATATTAGAAACATTCGTAAACAAAAAAACATAGCTTTTAAAAATAGTATTGATCTATCGGTCATTAATTCAGAAAAAATTGACACTAAATTTGACAGTGTCATTAAAAAGATGGGGCATGTTAGTAAATTGACCTATGTAAATACTAAATTGGAAAATACCATTAGCTTCCGTGCTAAAACCAACGAATATTTTATTCCGTTTCAGGGGCATATTGATGTAGAAGCCGAACGCCAAAAATTAACCGAAGAGCTAAGTTACCTCGAAGGCTTCTTAAAATCGGTTGATAAAAAGTTATCAAATAAACGCTTTGTAGATAATGCTCCAGAAAAAGTAGTCGCGATTGAAAAGCAAAAAAAGGCAGATGCTGAAGCTAAGATACTATTGGTAAAACAAAGTTTAGAAAACTTATAAAACTAACAAACGCTAAGATTTAACTTCTTGGCGTTTTATATATTAACCAGTATACCATATTGGTAAAACTATAATTTTTTCTAAAGTTAAATAAAGTAAAGCCTTATATTAAACTAAAAGCAAACAATACATAATTACAATTCTGCAGAAAAGTCACTGTATTCATGAGCTAATAAAATATAATTTTGTTTGGCTTCATCTTGGCTCATACGTTTAGCTTGTATTAAGGCATTAGCTTTAAAAGCATTTACCAATTCTTCACCATTTACAGGAATATTAGAAATGCGCATAGTCTCAGTTTCTTCAGTTGCTTTTTTATAATACGCATAAAAATAGAGTAAGGTATCTTGCTTAAACTTGTAGCTAGTTTCGCTCACGGCTTTATACGCCCTTAAAAAAAGTTGGTGTAGTGATTGACTGTCTAATTGCTTTAAATATAAACTATCCATAATTTACTTACATTCTGCCAATACTGAAATTGCACCTTTAACTTTGTCTCCAATTGAAACATTTACATGGGTATCAATTGGGATATAAACATCTACCCGTGATCCAAACTTAATAAAACCACTATCACTACCCTGACTAACTTGTGTACCTTCACCAGCATAATTGACTATTCGTCTTGCTAAAGCACCAGCAATTTGCCGATAAAGTACTTCACCAAAATTAGAGGATTTGATAACTACTGTGGTACGCTCGTTTAAATCGCTAGATTTTGGATGCCAAGCGACTAGATATTGACCTGGGTGGTATTTACTATAAACAATTTCACCTCCAACAGGGTAACGGGTGACATGCACGTTTAATGGCGACATAAACACAGAAATTAAACGCATTGGAGCTTCAAAATATTCATTTTCATGAACTTCTTCGATAGCCACCACTTTACCATCTACAGGTGATAATAATAGATTAGGATTTAAATCTGAAACACGTTTAGGATTTCTAAAAAATTGGGCTATTAAAAGAAATAAAATAAATGTAAAACCAAAAACAACGTAATGAATTAGTGGCTCTGAAAATAAGTAATTAGCTCCTAGATTAAGCGCTATACAAAGAACTAACGTATAAAGGATAATTTTATGACCTTCCTTATGAAACATAATCAATAATTATTAAAAATAAATAAACAAAGGTACTTGAAAAAAGCATACTATCCATGCGATCAAAAATTCCGCCGTGGCCAGGCATAATTTTCCCACTGTCTTTAACATCAGCTCTACGCTTAAATTTAGACTGCACTAAGTCGCCAAGGGTTCCGAATAATCCAACAATTATAGCAATAAAAAGCCAACTAAAAAGGCTTAACTCTATAACGTATTGATGAATAATTACCGAAGCTAAAATAGAAAACACTAATCCTCCTATAAAACCTTCTATGGTTTTTTTTGGCGAAATTTTTTCAAATAATTTATGCTTTCCAAAGTTTTTACCAACTAGATAGGCAAAAGAATCATTACACCAAATAAGCACAAACATTCCTATTAAAATTTCTGGCGTGTAGGTATTGTTGTAAACAGGAATTAAAGTGATAAACACAAATGAAGGCACTAGATAAAATAACGTGATTAAATGTTTTTTACTCGTAAAAAGATTAATCGTGTTGGTAGTATATAAATCTCTTAGCAAAAATATTTTAATAACTAAAGTGATAGATAGTAATGCTAGAATAATAGCTATATTAAAGCTTGTAAAGTTAAAAAGTAACAATAAAGCTATTAAGACAAAATAAGATAAGTAGTTTTTAAATTCAAGTAATTCTTGAAGTTCTTTTAAACAAATCAAACCCATTACAGCAAAAAAAGCTATAAGTGCATAATGGCTTAAAAAAGCAGTTGATACAATTAATGAAATATATAATAGTCCTGTGACGGAACGCTTAAAAAGCTCATTCATGAATTACAAGTCTTCTAAAAGGAGCAAATATAGGTTTTTTGATGTACTTCCATAGCTAAGGAAATCAGACTTATCTGCATTTTGCCGTTCAAAAGTTTTAAGTGTAGTAATATTGCTAGGGATTGTGTTTCTATACTTAGCTTTCATGTGCTGCAAGCCTTCACCTATAGTTTCTAATAATTGACTAGTTGTAGCAATGGTTATAAAGTGGTATGGCAAATCTTCTAGCTTTTTATCACCTATTTGTTTCGAACTAATTAGAACAGCACCTGTACTTGCAATTAAATACTCACAATTAGAAACAAAATAACTACATTTTGATGATTGGGTTGAGAGTTTCAAATCATGATGATCAAATTGGTTTTTGATATCATCAGAATAAAAATAAGCAGGTTTAGAATTCCAATTATTTTCTGAAATAATTTTTTTGAAATTTTCTTGAAGCTCTTCTTGATTTACACAATACAAAAATTTACCGCCGTTTTCACGAAACTTATACATAAACAATTCATCTACTGGGGGTTTAGATTCTGGCATAAACTTACTTACCGAGTCTTCGGGTTGTTGAGTTTTTTCTTTGAATCCAAAAATTTTTTTTATGATGTTCATTCAAGCAAAACGTGTAGAGATAATTATGATTTAGCCCAAATATAAAAAATCTTGGCGCTAAACGGTTTATACGCCAAGATTTTTTTAAAATTTTAAGGTCTAAGGACTTATTTATCTTATTTAGGTAGTTTTTGCTTCAGATTCGCCCTTATTATTAAAATCCTTAGATTCTTCTTCAGCTGAAGCTTGGTCTGACTCTTTAGTCTCTTCTGTGTTAGTACTGCTAGTTGAAGCATCACTTAAATCTTCAACTTTTTGACCTTTAACTGGAGTTTGCTTTCCATTTTTAACCATTTCTGGTTTCTTGAATGGACGTTCTCCAAATATTTTTTCGAGATCATCTTTAAAAATCACTTCCTTTTCAAGAAGTATTTCAGCTAATTCAACTAATTTATCTTTATGATCATCTAAGATTTTAATAGCTCTCTGGTATTGATCTTCTATAATATTAGAAATTTCTTCATCAATTAATTCTGAGGTTTTGTCTGAGTATGGTTTGGTAAAATTATATTCAGACTGACCAGAGGAGTCATAGTAAGTTAAATTTCCAATTTTATCATTCAGACCATAGACTGTTACCATGGCTCTAGCCTGTTTAGTAACTTTTTCTAAATCACTAAGTGCACCTGTCGAAATTTTATCGAAAATCACCTTTTCAGCTGCACGACCACCCATTGTCGCACACATCTCATCGAGCATTTGCTCGGTGCGTACAATAAGCCGTTCTTCTGGTAAATACCACGCTGCACCTAAAGATTGACCTCTTGGCACAATAGTGACTTTAACTAATGGTGCTGCATGCTCTAACATCCAACTCACCGTAGCATGACCAGCTTCATGATAAGCAATCGCTTTTTTCTCATCAAGGGTCATGATTTTATTTTTTTTCTCGAGGCCGCCTATGATTCGATCTACAGCATCTAAAAAGTCTTGTTTACCAACCGCTGTATTTCCTTTACGAGCAGCAACTAAAGCAGCCTCGTTACAAACATTGGCAATATCGGCTCCTGAAAAACCAGGCGTTTGCTTAGCTAAGAAATCGGTGTCAAGTTCTTTATCAAGCTTTTTAAGAGGCTTTAAGTGAACTTCAAAAATTTCTTTGCGTTCTCTTAAATCTGGCAAGTCTACATAAATTTGTCGGTCAAATCGACCGGCACGCATTAAAGCTTTGTCTAGCACATCGGCACGGTTAGTTGCCGCTAATACAATCACATTAGTATTTGTTCCAAAACCATCCATCTCGGTGAGAAGTTGGTTTAACGTATTTTCACGTTCATCATTAGAACCTGAAAAATTATTTTTACCTCTAGAGCGTCCAATAGCATCAATTTCATCAATAAAAATGATTGCTGGCGACTTATCTTTAGCTTGTTTAAAAAGGTCTCTAACACGAGAGGCTCCTACCCCTACAAACATTTCAACGAAATCTGATCCCGATAACGAAAAGAAAGGTACACCAGCTTCACCGGCGACCGCTTTTGCCAATAAGGTTTTACCTGTACCTGGAGGACCAACAAGTAAGGCCCCTTTAGGTATTTTACCTCCCAAATTAGTGTATTTATCAGGATGTTTTAGAAAATCAACAATTTCT
>CBFHKB010000129.1:0-4612 GCA_965656295.1 Psychroflexus sp. | reverse complement strand
TCTAATTCAATTTGAAGTTTACCTAACATATTATCTGCCTTTTCATTAGTAGAGTTAAATGTATGTTCTAAATGCTTTTCAATATCGCTTTTAGCACGATCGGTAAAGTCGGCTAGTTGTTGCGATAACTCGTCATATTGACTTGATAAATTGTCTTTTAAATCCTTAGCGCCATCTTTTAAATCTTTACGTGTTTCTTTACCACTTTTAGGGGCGTAAAGTAAACCTAAACCGGCGCCAATAGTTGCGCCTGTAAGTAATGCGATAATTGTATTTCCAGTATGATTTGACATAATATTAAGATTTATTGTGATTCACTCAAATATACCAAAAACCGTTCTTAATCCTGTTAATATGGGGTTAAGACTTGTTTAAGAGTCTCACAAAACCAAAGAGGTAAAAGTTCCCTGATGTGTTGAGAAATAAATTTAGAGAGTTGCTAAACCCACTCTTTTGGCTTACTCAAAATCTCGAGTAATCTCGCTTCTTCTGTGTGAGGTTTTGGCGAGTGGTTATAGTGCCATTGCACATGCGGCGGTAAACTCATTAAAATACTTTCTATTCGCCCATTGGTTTTAAGTCCAAATAAGGTGCCTTTGTCATGTACTAAATTAAATTCGACATAGCGTCCACGCCTTATTTCTTGCCAGTCACGTTGTGTTGAGGTGTAGTCAAGATCTTTACGCTTGTTAACAATGGGGAGGTAGGCCTTTAAAAACGAGTTACCGACCTCAGTTACAAAATGGTATCTATCAGTAAGGCTAAATTCAGGAGTGGATTTTAAGTAATCAAAAAACAAACCGCCTACACCACGTGCTTCTTGACGGTGCGAGTTCCAGAAGTAGTCGTCACAACGCTTTTTATAGGTGGGATAAAATTCAGCATTATGCTGGTCACAAGCTGTTTTACAGACCTGGTGAAAGTGTATAGCATCTTCATCAAACAAGTAATATGGGGTTAAATCTTGCCCACCACCAAACCACTGGTCTATAATGTCACCATTTTTATTATACATTTCAAAATACCGCCAGTTAGCATGAACAGTTGGTACCATTGGGCTTTTGGGGTGAATAACTAAACTTAAGCCACAGGCAAAAAAATCACAATCTTCAACCTTAAAGTAACTTTGCATTGAGGCGGGTAATGGTCCATGCACAGCCGAAATATTAACACCACCTTTTTCAAAAACGTTCCCATTTTCAATAACGCGTGTTCGGCCACCTCCACCTTCAGCACGTTTCCATACATCTTCTTTGAATTCAGCTTTTCCGTCAACTTCTTCTAAAGCGCTGGTAATTTGGTCTTGAAGTTCTTGGATGTAGTGGTAAAATTGATCTTTCATAAGCTTGGTGTTTTAACGGGGTAAATATGGGAGGTTATGGTCGCTTCAACTTGATCGATGAGTTCGTCATGCGATTTGAAATCGTCTAAATTTAGAGGTTGGTGTACTACAAATTTTAAATGCACACCTATATTCATCGGAAACATACCAAAACGTTGTAATTTCCATGAATTATTAATGCTTACAGGTACAATTTTAGCTTCAGGACAATGTTTAAAAAGGGTTTTTAAGCCATTTCTCGAAAAGGCTTTTGGTTGTCCAGTTCTGGATCGAGTGCCTTCCGGGAAAATAACCGCGCCACGCTTGAATTGACTTAAGTAAGCGCCAAAATCAGTTATTGCCGCTAAGGCTTGAGAGCGATCATTTCGATCTATAAGTACAGAGCCACCATGTTTTAAGTTATAGGAGATACCGGGGATGCCTTTTCCAAGTTCTTTTTTAGAAATAAATTTAGGGTGAAGTTGCCGGAGATACCAAATAAGTGGCGGGATATCAAACATGCTTTGGTGGTTGGCAATAATGATGTGTGCGTCTTGCCGATTAAAATTGAAGCGGTTGTGAAAACTAACGCGATTACCGAGTAAGTTGAGGCAGCGAAGTAAAAAAAAATTAAAGATGTCTACACTTTTTTTATGGGCTTGGTAGCCAAATATTCTAAAACTAATGACTTGTAGCACGTGAAAAACCACTAAGCATAAGCCAAATGCTAGGTAAAATGGGACCGATAAAATAGAGGCAAAAAATTTACGCATTTTTAATCATGTAAAAAGCCGTTACAAGAACGGCTTTAAATCAATACTATTAGTTAAACGTCTTAGCAGTGCTCATTATAAGCGCTCTTTAAGTTTTCAGCAATCATTTCAGCTGGTCGCCCTTCGATATGGTGACGCTCAAGCATGTGTACTAATTCACCATCTTTAAACAAAGCCATTGATGGCGAACTTGGAGGAAAAGGTACCATTTTAGCGCGTGCTTCATCAGTAGCTTCTTTGTCCACGCCAGCAAATACGGTGACTAAATTGCTAGGTGTTTTGTCATTATCAAGCGATTGCTTAGCACCTGGTCGTGCATTAGCTGCCGCACAACCACATACCGAATTAACCACTACTAAGGTAGTGCCGGGTTGAGAAAGCGCATCGCTTACATCTGTTTTACTTTTTAATTCTTTAAACCCAATGCTGGTGAGTTCCTCTTGCATGGGTTGTACGAGTTCTTGTGGATACATATTACGACGGTTTTTAATTCAATTTACAAAGAACAAATATAAGATTTAAATGTGCTTTTCGAATGACTTAAAGGAAATTATAACAACTGCTAAGCCGGTACTCTAAAGCTAAATAATTTTTATTTATTGCCTAAAATATACTAATATTGTTTATATTTAAGACGTTATGCGTGTCAAGCTGTTTGTTTTTATAGTTTTCATTTTAGGCTATGCTAAGTTTTCCGTTAGCCAAGAAGTTGATACGCAACTCATTTATAACTCGCAGAAATTAGCCTTTAATTTAATTTTTACAAACCCTGATCGTGCTCAGCAGATGTCTGATAGTTTAATAGCTAAGCAACAGCGATGGCCCGATTCGTTAAAGGCTAATAATTACAAAAATAAAGCTATTCTATTTGCAACTAAAAATCAATTAGATTCGGCCTTATACTATTTTAATACAGCGCTAGGACATCTTGATAAATCCCATCCTGAGTACCCTAATATGCTAAATAATATAGCTGTAGCTTACAAAAAGCAAAATAGGTTTAAAGAGGCTGTTAAAACAATAGATTTAGGAGATAGTATTGCTAAAGCACAATCAAACTTTAGTGCCTTAGCGCTTTTAGCCGGTCAACGAGCGACGTGTTATACGCGCCTACAAAATTTTAGTTTGGCTATCGAGTTTCAGAAAAAAGCCATAGATTATTTTAAGAAAGACGAACAGCATTTTGAAGAATTAATTATTGAAGAGCATAATTTATTTGATTTGTATTTGCAGTCGGGAAATTTTGCTATTGCTAAAGAGGGTTTTGAGGCCTTGTTACCAAAATTAAAAGACATAAATCGATTACCTACGTATTATTTAGCCCAACTCAATTTAAGTCATTGTGAAATTAATTTAGGTAATTATAGACGCGCTGACAGTTTAATCACCTTATCAAAATCAGCCCTTCAACGCTTTAACAATACAAATTTTCTTAGTTATGCAGATGAGTTAAAAGCTTTACTTTATTTTAAGCAGCAAAATTATGAACGCGCTAAACCTTTGTATGCTAACATCCTAGACAAAGCTTTTGTTAATAACAACGAACGTTTATTTAATTTAGCGACCTTATACCTCCAGACCCTAGCTAAAACCAAAGATACTATTCAACTTGAAGCCTTTACGCAAAGGATGTTAGATTTCTCATCCCAAACGCCTAAGTCTTTCGGAGTTTTAGATCAAATTAAGTTCTACAAACAAGCCTTGATACAAATAGAGCCTCAAGAAGAGAATCGCTTTAAGTTTAATACCTTAAAGCAATTGGTAAGTTTACAAGATTCGCTTCATACGATCTCTAAATTTAGCTTAGAAAATCAATTGCAGCTCGCCTATAAAAATCAATTAGCTGAAAAAGATAATATTATCCTTCAGAAAAAAATTGATGACGAAAAAAAGAAAAATTATGCCTTACTTTTACTGTCGGTGATAACATTGTTCGTGCTCCTTTTTGCCTTAACCTATTACCGTAATAAGCGTAAATTAAGTCTTCTGGAAGATCAAAAACGCCTAAAGGAAGAAAAATTGCTAAAAGATAAACTCACCGCTGAACAAAATTTAAATGATTTTAGAGAGCGTGAAATTGAAAAACAAAAGTCTGAAGTGATGGCGCTTACTATTGAACGGGCTAAAACCATCAATAAATTTATTGAGTTAACAAAAGAATTTGATGAACAAACCCAAGAACAAATAGCAGATAAAATTGCTGAAGTTACCCATAAAGATAAGTATTGGGATCATATTCAACAGAAGTTTAAACGCCTTAACCCACATTTTGTGAATCAGCTTAAAGATTTATATCCGGGGATTAGTCATTCCCAAATAGATTTCTGCGCTATGATTAAAATGCAACTTGATAATAAGAGCATTGCTAAAATCCTCAATATTACCCACGAATCGGTCATTACTAAGAAGTATCGGCTCAAGAAAAAAATGGGCATAGACAAAGACATTGATTTTACATCTTATGTCGAATCATTGTAATTGAGTTGACTCCTAACTCATTTAATACCAATCCATTTCA
>CBFHKB010000128.1:0-4637 GCA_965656295.1 Psychroflexus sp. | reverse complement strand
AAAGAGGGATTCGAACCCCCGGAAGTTTGACCTTCAACGGTTTTCAAGACCGCCGCATTCGACCACTCTGCCATTTCTCCAAATGCGAGTGCAAATATAAATGCTTATTTCAATTTTAAAAAGGAAATCAGCTAAATTTTTAAAAAAAATTGAGACTCGCAAAAGTTAGAAAAACAAATAACTAATAATCAATTATTTACTGATATCTCTTTTATTTATTAGCATTAAGCCTAAGATTACTTTATATTAGCCATAAAAAACACCAAATGAAGTATTTTTACCTATTAGTTCTATCTTTTATAGTGTTGTCATGTAAGACAACACAGTCACAGTTAACCAATAAGTCACAGCTTAAATTTGCTAAAACGATTACAGCAAAAGATTTAAATGATTATCTAACGGTTTTTAGTTCAGATGAATTTGAAGGTCGAGAAACCGGTACTGAAGGACAAAAAAAAGCAGCTAATTATTTAAAAAACTTCTATTCAAGTCTAAATATAAAGGGAGGTGACAAAGATGACACTCCTTACTTCCAAGAAATTAGCACATCTTATTTTAACAACCGATTTGGTGATAGTGAAAATGTAATTGCAATGATTGAAGGTAGTGAGATGCCTAACGAATATCTAATTTTAACTTCACACTATGACCATGAAGGTATTAAAAATGGTAAAATTTATAATGGTGCTGATGATGATGGTTCAGGGACAGTTGCCATTATGGAAATCGCACAAGCTTTTAAAGAAGCTATAAATAAAGGTTTCGAACCAAAACGAAGTATCATTTTTATGCATGTAACTGCTGAAGAAAAAGGATTATTAGGTTCAAAATATTATTCGGAGCATCCTATATACCCTCTAAATCAAACCATTGCCAACTTAAATATTGATATGATTGGACGTAAAGATAAGGCACATGAAAATAATGATAATTATGTGTACTTAATTGGCAGTAATAGATTAAGTACCGAATTACATGAAATCTCTGAAACTACTAACTCTAAGTTCACTAATCTTGAATTAGACTATACATTTAATGCGGAAGATGATCCGAATCGCTTTTATTACAGAAGTGATCATTATAATTTTGCTAAACATGATATTCCGATTATATTTTACTTTAATGGTGTTCACGAAGACTACCATAAACCGACTGATACTTCTGAGAAAATTGAATATGAACTTTTAGCTAAACGCGCAAAACTAATTTTCCATACGGCTTGGGAATTAGTCAATCGAGATAATAGACCAATTGTTGACCAACCCACGAAATAAATAAAAAAACTGACCAGAAGGTCAGTTTTTTTTTACCTAAATTTCAGTGGAGCCTTTACCCTCTCGAATTAACAATGGGTCTTCCCCTGTTAGATCTATCACTGTAGATGCTACGTTATCGCCATAGCCTCCATCAATAACTAAATCGACATGTTTTTCCCACTTTTCAAAGATTAATTCTGGATCGGTTGTATATTCAATAATATCATCTTCATCTTTGATAGATGTTGAAATAATAGGGTTACCTAAATGTTGCACAATAGACCGTGCTATACTATTATCAGGAACTCTAATCCCGACGGTTTTCTTTTTCTTAAACACCTTAGGCAAATTATTACTACCGGGTAAAATAAAGGTATAAGGGCCAGGTAAGTTTCGTTTTAAAATTTTAAACGTATTTGCATTTATCTGAGTTGCATATTCAGAAATGTTACTCAAATCGTGGCAAATAAAAGAAAAGTTAGCTTTCTCTAACTTAACGCCTCTAAGTCGTGCAACTTTTTCTAAAGCTTTAGTACTTTTAATATCACAACCTAGGCCATATACGGTATCGGTTGGGTAAATAATTAAACCTCCATCTTTAAGAACCTTAACAACCTTTTCAAGGTCTTTTTCTGAAGTGTTTTTTTCGTAAAGTTTAATATATTGTGCCATAACTAGTCTTTTGTGCCTTTTTCTTTAATTATACTAACCTTTGCTGTAATATAAGAAATAACCGCACCAAAGGATGCAATTCCTGTTAAAATTAGTATTCCAGATAAAAACTTACCTTCCGAGGTCACTGGATAATAATCACCATAACCTACAGTAGTTATTGTAACATAACTCCACCATAATGCATCCTCAGCAGTCTTGATGTTGCCAACATCCTGTTCTAAATATAGCACTAAGGTTGATGTAATCACTAAGATAATTACCGCCGTAAAGACAATTAGTCCATACAAGCTTGATATTCGATGAGATCTAATAAAGTCTATTAAAATTTTAAAGGATTTGATAATTCTAAACACTCTAAAAATTCGAAATGCCCTTACAAATCTAAATTCAGCCACTAACGGAACGGAAGACAAAAAATCGAGCCAACCCCAAGTCATTAAATATTTCATTTTTTTTTCTTGACTAAATAATTGATTTAAAAAATCGTAAAAAAAAACAGCACAAAGGGCAAAATCGTAATAGTGTAATAAAATATTAATTTCAGAATCAGGCGGTAAAAAAAAGGTTGTGGTTAATAAACCTATACTTAAAAGTGATAATAACGCGACTATTAATTTATTAACGCTTAACATATTATAGTTTTTTAAGTTTAGCAAACTTTAATATCAAGTTTTTAACACCGCTTGAACTAAAATTAATAGAGGCTTTACTATCCATTCCTACTCCAGTGATTTCAATCACAGTTCCTTGACCAAATCGATCATGTTCGACTACATCCCCTGATTTTAATTTTACAGTAGGTTTAGCTGGTTTATTTGACGAATTTAGTTCAGGTTTTATTTTTCTAAGTTTCCTTAACTGCTTTTCTGTAGGCTTATGACTCGGTGGCGGCGTTCCTTTTTTGGGCTTTTCTTGTCTGAGTTTTGTCTTATCTACATCATCATCAAAAATATCACGATCAATAAAAGACTTAAACTTATAATCGTCTTTAGGAACCATATAATCCAAGAAATCATCATCAATTTCTTCTATAAAGCGACTAGGTTCTGCATCAATTAGTTTTCCCCAACGGTATCTGGAAATCACATAGGTTAAATACGCCTCTTTTTCAGCTCGTGTAAGCGCCACATAAAATAAACGGCGTTCTTCTTCAAGTTCGCTTCTGGTATTCATGCTCATAGCTGAAGGAAACAAATCTTCTTCTAAACCTACAATATAAACGTATGGAAACTCTAAACCCTTGGCTAAATGAATGGTCATTAAAGCTACTCGATCTTCATCACCAATATCTTTATCTAAATCGGTCGCTAAAGAAACGTCTTCAAGAAACTCTACTAATGAGCCATCTGCATCGGCTAATTCTTTTTGGCCTTCTACAAAATCTTGAACACCATTAAGTAATTCTTCTATATTCTCTAAGCGTGCAATACCTTCTGGTGTGCCATCTTTTTTAAATTCTTGAAGTAAACCTGATTTTTTTGCTACTAATTCGGTCATGAAAAAGGCATCTTCGTGCTCGGCAGAAATCTTAAAGCTTTTAATCATATTTATAAAATTAATAAGCTTGATTTGTGTTCCTTTATTGATTTTTAAATCCAGTTTATCTAAATGCTCAATTATTTCGAAAATGCTACGTTTATAATGGTTCGCGGCTAAGGTGAGCTTATCCATTGTGGTTTGACCAATACCTCGTGCGGGGTAATTAATCACACGTTTTAAAGCTTCTTCGTCTTTTGGATTAATGATAAGCCGTAAATAAGCTAATACATCTTTAATTTCTTTACGTTGGTAAAACGATAAGCCACCGTAAATTCGGTATGGAATATCTTTACGTCGTAAGGCATCTTCTATGGCTCGACTTTGCGCATTGGTTCTATACAAGACTGCAAAGTCTCCGTTTCTAGCTTGTTCTTGCATGCGTTTTTCAAATACAGAACTAGCTATAAAACGCCCTTCTTCAGCATCATTCATTAATCGATTCACGTGAATTTTAGAACCGTCATCATTTTGAGTCCAAACCACTTTGTCTAACTTGGTTTTGTTCTTATCGATAACCGAATTCGCAGCTTTTACAATGTTATTGGTAGATCTATAGTTTTGTTCTAGCCGGTAAGATTTTACATCATCATAATCGCGCTGAAAGTTTAAAATATTATTAATATTAGCACCTCGAAAGGCATAAATGCTTTGAGCATCATCACCGACAACGCATATATTTTGAAATCGATCACTTAAAGCTCTAACAATAAGATATTGGGAATGGTTTGTATCTTGATACTCATCAACTAAAATATACTTAAAGCGCTGTTGATACTTTGCTAAGACATCAGGGAAACGAGTAAGAAGCTCATTGGTACGCAGAAGTAAATCGTCAAAATCCATTGCGCCAGCTTTAAAACATCGATCGACATATTCTTGATATATATCTCCTAGTCTTGGCCGTTTTGCCATAGCATCTGCCTCTTGCAAATCATAATCGTTTCGGTAGGCTTTAACTGTAATTAGGCTATTTTTGAAGGATGATATTCGGGATAAAATTTGTTTATACTTATAAACATCTTTATCTAATTTCATTTCCTTAATAATACTTCGCATGAGCTGCTGGGAATCATTAGAATCGTAAATCGTAAAATTAGAGGGGTAACCTAATTTATCCCCTTCAATACGCAAAATCTTGGCAAAGACCGAGTGAAAAGTTCCCATCCA
>CBFHKB010000127.1:0-4669 GCA_965656295.1 Psychroflexus sp. | reverse complement strand
TATTTTATGCCTTAACTTCAGCTTTAAAAAAACACATCTTGTGCCGTACGATAAGTGTTCGCATGCGCTTCGATAATATGTTTGATGTCTTTAGAATAACCACCGCCCATGCTTATTTCGACGGGTATTTCGTACGTTTTACACAAGTTTAATACGTATTGGTCTCTTTGTTTACAACCGTCTATGCTACAGCCTAGCTTTCCCAATTTATCGGTTGATAAAATGTCTACGCCAGATAAATAGAATATGAAATCGGGTTTTAGCGTTTCGATAAGTCTTGGAAGATGGGTTTCAAGCTGTTTAATGAAGGTATGGTCGTCACAATCGTTTTCAAGTGCAATGTCTAGGTTAGATTGTTCTTTTTTAAATGGGTAATTACTTTTGCCATGCATGGAGAATGTAAATACTTGAGGGTTGTGCTCAAATATTTGTGCTGTGCCATTACCTTGATGCACATCTAAATCGACCACTAAAATTTGCTTTGCTTTTTTTTGATCTAGTAAATAATAAGCGCCAACCGCTTGATCGTTAATCATACAAAAGGCTTCACCATGGTCTCGATAGGCATGATGTGTACCACCGGCAATATTCATAGCCACACCGTATTCTAATGCAAAGTTGCAGGCTTGAATGGTTCCATTAGTAATAAGGCGTTCCCGTTCAACAAGCTCTGCCGATAACGGAAAACCAATTTTACGCGCTTGTCGTGGTTCTATGTTAAGATTATAGAGCTTTGTAATATATGCCTCATCGTGCGCTTGTTTGATATAAATTTCGTGTTCTGGCAATAGTTGAGGCTCAAAAAAGTGGTCCTGTTCGCAAGTTCCTTCGTGTAAAAGTTGTTTAGGAAGCAAATCATACTTTTCCATAGGAAACCGGTGGCCTTCAGGTAAAGGGTGCTTATAACTTGGATGAAAGGCTATTTTAAGCATTCTAAAAATTTGACCCAAAGGTGTAATTTATATAGGTAATCAACGGGCAAAGTTTTTATAAAAGTTACTTAATAAATGCCTATATAATCACCTCATCAGCGGCACCTAAAAGTTCAAAATCAATATTACGTTTAATCAGGTCGGCTTTTTTAACCCGGACGTAAACCTCATCACCAAGTTGGTACATGGTTTTAGTTCGGCGGCCTATAATGGCATAATGTTCTTGATTAAAGTCATAATGGTCGCCAGGAATATCTCTTAAGCGAACCATACCTTCGCATTTGTTTTCAATAATTTCTACAAACACACCAAAATCGGTAACACCAGAAATAACCCCTAAAAACTCTGTGTCTTCATGGTTTTGGATAAACTTAACCTGCATGTATTTAATCGAATCACGTTCGGCATTAGTGGCTAATTTTTCCATTTCGCTGGAGTGCTTGCACTTGTCTTCGTAGTCGGTTTCAGAAGCAGATTTTCCTTGATCAAGGTAATGCTGTAGTAAACGGTGAGCCATCACATCGGGGTAACGTCTAATAGGTGATGTAAAATGAGAATAATAGTCGAATGCTAAACCATAATGGCCAATATTATCGGTAGAATAATAGGCTTTACTCATGGTTCTAATGGTTAACGTATCAACCAGGTTTTGTTCTTTTTTTCCTTGTACATCTTTTAATAACTGATTTAAGGTCTTAGTGACTTGCTTACGGTTTTTAAAATCAAGTTTATACCCAAATTTAGAAACAACCGTGTTTAAAGTTTCAAGCTTTTCATCATCAGGCTCATCGTGGCAACGGTAAACAAAGGTTTTTTTAGGGTTAGATTTCCCTATAAACTCAGATACTTTTCGGTTGGCCAAAAGCATAAATTCTTCAATAAGCTTGTTGGCATCTTTAGAAGTTTTAAAGTAAACACCTTCTGGCGAATAATCGTCATTTAGTTTAAATTTTACTTCGACTTTGTCAAAAGAGATGGCGCCACTATTCATGCGTTTTTTACGCATTTGCTTAGCTAAACGGTCTAGGCTTAAAATAGCATTGACGACGTCTTGGTTAGCCTTATAAGCTTGCTTTGTTAGGCTAATGTTAGCTGGAATCTCTCCGTCTTTACTGTCAATAATATATTGAGCTTCTTCATAAGCAAAACGAGCATCTGAATATGTGACCGTGCGGCCAAACCATTCATTTACAATTTTGGTTTCTGGTGTAATCTCAAAAACGGCCGAAAAGGTATATTTTTCTTCATGGGGACGTAAAGAACAAGCGCCATTGGATAATACTTCGGGTAACATCGGGACCACACGATCTACTAAATAAATGGAGGTCGCTCGGTTGTAAGCTTCTTCGTCTAAAACTGTGTTGGGTTGTACATAATGCGATACATCGGCAATATGAATACCAATTTCAAAATTACCGTTCTCAAGCGGCTTAAAGCTTAGTGCATCGTCAAAATCTTTGGCATCTGCAGGATCTATGGTAAAGGTAAGTGTTTTCCGCATATCGCGTCGCTTTTTAATTTCAGCGGGCGTGATTTTAGTATCAATTTGATCTGCAAACGTCTCAACTTCTGGAGGAAAAGCCTCAGGTAAATTATATTCGGCTAAAATGGCATGCATTTCAGTATTGTGTTCGCCTGGCTCGCCTAAAATATCAATAATTTCACCGGTTGGTGAGTCGCTGTTTTCTGGCCATTCTCGTAATCGAGCCTTTACTAGTAAACCGTCTTTTGCTCCATTAAAGTGATCTTTAGATACAAAGATATCGGTGTACATTTTAGGATTTTGTACCACAACAAACCCAAAATGCTCTTGCTTTTGAAGCACACCTACAAAATCTGTTTTATGGCGGTTTAGGATTGCAATTACTTCACCTTCAGACTTGGCATTCTCTCGTTTTTTAAATACAAACACTTCAACTTCGTCTCCATCTAAAGCATGGTTTAGATTTTTATTTTCAATATGTATATCGTGTTCTAAGTCTTCAACAACGACGTAGGCATTTCCACGTGTGGTCATATCAACCTTACCCACATACAAATGGTCTTTAGTGTTTAAGCTAAATAAGTGATTTTCGTCTTGAACCAGTTGCTCTTTAGCACTTAATTGTCCTAAATGCCTAATTAAACGGTTTCGGGTTTTAGTGTCCTTGATATCAAGTAAATCGGCTACTTGATTAAAACTGTATTTTTTATCGCGGTGTCGGCGAAAAAAGCCGATCACTTTTTGACTAAATTTTGGGGAGTTTGATGTTGGGTTTGATTTCTTTCGTCTTTTATTCTTTCTGCTCATAAGTTATTTTAAACATTGCTAATTTACTACTTAAAATTTTGATGCCGTTACTAAATACTAATTTGCTAAGTTATTTTACTGTTAATCATGATTTATTAACATTGAAAAACTTAAAAAGTGTTAAAAATTATTTAAATTTGAATCAAATCACAATTATGTTTAAAGCCAATCGAATATTAATCTTGCTTATCTTTATAGCAATATTAGGATTTTTGGCTGTGTTTATTTACTTGAAAATTATCTTGAATCAACCCATTACAGAGCAGGAAGGTCTACCTTCAGGACCTGATGTTATTACTTATTTAACGTAATTTCAATTCTAAATCCAGTAAAAAAAGCGATCTTTAGTGCAATGACTAATTATATTAAAATCGCGACTTATACCTATGCTTACGAGTATAGCGTCATTAAACACCTACTTGAGTTAGAGCACGTACGTTTCATGTTTCAAAATGAAACAGCCTTAGGTGTTCTCCCTTTTTATGCCAATGCAATTGGTGGAATAGTGCTTAAAGTTCATCCAGAAGATGTTAAAGTTGCTTTAGAAATACTAGAGCGCCACAGGTCGCAATCTAACCTTGATATTGTAGATTAACTATGAATACCCTTTGTGTTAGTTATATACAAACCCATTTAATTTGGCATGAAGCCGAAGAAAATAGGCGTCGATTTGAAGCATTAATCAAAGCTGAAGCACCACATACTAACCTTATTGTTTTACCAGAAATGTTTACTACTGGATTTTCAATGGAGGCAACACGTCAAGCTGAAGCTTTTGATACTCATCTTCAATGGTTTAAAAAGATGGCTCAATCTTACCAAGTGGCTATTACAGGAAGTGTGATGTGTCACGACCAAGGCAAATTTTATAACCGATTAGTATTTATGAAACCAGATGCCAGCTTCTCTACTTACGATAAAGCGCATTTGTTTTCTCTAGCCAAAGAGCAAGATATTTACACATCTGGCCAAAAACCATGCATTGTCTCCTATAAATCTTGGAAAATTAACCTTCAAATTTGTTACGACCTACGGTTTCCCGTTTGGTCTCGTAACACAAGTGATTATGATCTTTTAATTTATGTAGCCAATTGGCCCGAAAAGCGTATAACAGCTTGGGATGCACTTTTAAAAGCTCGCGCTATTGAAAATATGACCTATTGTATAGGCGTAAACCGTATTGGTCAAGACGGTAACCAAGTTAACTACGTTGGCCATTCGGCAGGATATGATTATTTAGGACGGCAGATATCTACTCATGAGCCTTCTCAAGCGGTGGTGGAGCGGCTAAACTTATCTTACCAGGAGCAGCAAGACGCAAGACATAAATTTGGGTTTTTAAAAGATCGCGATAGCTTTAGTTTAAGCTAATGCGTTTTACATAATCAAAAAAAGCTCTAATTTCAAACGGCTCGGGCTCGTAAAAAACAGGTTCGGCTTGTTGAGA
>CBFHKB010000126.1:0-4828 GCA_965656295.1 Psychroflexus sp. | reverse complement strand
AAGTTTATTAGGAACAACCTCCCAAATTACAAACTCTTCTGGTGTAGCTGAATTTGACGACTTAGAGTTTGATGTTGGAGGTAATCACATTATCAAATTTTCATTTGCGGGTCTAGATAATGCATTAACTTCTGCAATTATAGACGCAACTGATTGTAATACAATTACTTGGACAGAAAGTTAAAACTCCGATTGGAGTGACACCTCAAATTGGTTACCAAATGAGATCCCTGATGGCAATAACGATGTTATAATTCCAAATGGGGCACCGAACTATCCTATATTAGATCAAGATGCTGGTGTACGTGACCTTGATATGGACAGCAATGCAAGCATCGTTTTAAATGGTTTCTTGTTAGCCTTAAATGGCTCTTTAACTGATGTTGATTTAGGCGCAAGTATAGATGCTAACGCTCCTAACTCAGAATTATACATGTCGGCTTCGACAATACAAGATATTTCTGCTAACTTTATAGATGAAGATGTGTCTTATTTCACTATCGAGAACTCATCGGGTGTGATTTTAAATTCTGTAATGAACATCTCTGAAGTACTTATTATAAAAGAAGGTAATTTAGATACAAATGATTTTATAAGTCTAACCTGTAGCTTTTTACCAACACGAAAAACAGCTTTAATAGGACCATTAGACAGTACAATTTCAGGGAATATTAGTGTAGAACAAGGTTTTCCTGCACGTCGAGCCTTTAGACTAGAGACATCATCAGTGACTACTTCTACCAGTATCAAATTAAATTGGTAAGAAAACCCTTCAAGCTTTACTGATGATCCAAATCCAGGTCATGGAACTCATATTACAGGTGTTGAACCAGGATCAACTAACGCGACTATTGCACAAGGTGGCAAAAGTGGGTTTGATTATAATCCATCTGGTAACCCTTCTTTATTTTCATTTAACAATGATGACAATCTTAGAACGCTGTTCTCAATACAAATGCAACAACCTTAACTGCTGGAGAGGCTTACCGATTAATGATTCGCGGTAATCGAAGTATAGACATTACTAGTAATGCCGCAACCCCTTCAAACTCAAAACTTCATAGTACAGGTAATATTGTAAAAGGACCTATTAATTATAACTTTCCACTAGCCTCTGGCGAAGTTGGATTTGTTGGGAATCCTTTTCATTCGATGGTAGATATGCAGTCTATTCTAAGCAACGCCACAAATTTAAGTCAATCTTTTGTGGTTTGGGATCCTAATTTGGGCGGCACACCTGTTGTTGGGCAGAGTGGTGGTCGAGGTGCGTTTGTAACTGTAAATGCGACCATAAACACTAGCAACAACAGCACCAGTGAGATGAATAAATACCTGGTTTTGGCGATGATGTAGATGATGAACCAAGCGCTCCTATTAACCTACTTAATTCAATAGCGCTTAGCGTGGGAGCTTACTTTGGTATTAAAAAAATAAAGTCCTAAAACTAAAGAAAACCTTATAATAAAAAAGCTCTGATTTATCCAAAGCTTTTTTTGTTTCCGTATTTGCTTCTAAAATGTGAAACATACCTTATTTTTACAGCTATGTATTTGCAAATTGGAAAACCTTTTTTAGATCTTTTGTTCGCGTTATTATTTTTAATCGTATTATTTCCTATTATACTTTTAATAAGTATCATTCAACTTGCTATTTACAAACAGCACCCCATTTTTCAACAAATTAGAATAGGACAAAATGCAAAAAAATTCAATATCTATAAATTCAGAACAATAACTACAAAAGGCGAAACGCCTAGCTTTTTAAGTTTTTTAAGAAAAACAAAACTTGATGAGCTTCCGCAGCTCATTAATATTATTAAACAAGATATGAGTTTTGTTGGCCCTCGTCCAGACATACCAGGGTATTACGATAAGCTTTCAATAAAATATAGATCAATACTTGAGCTTAAACCTGGTCTAACTGGTTATGCATCGCTAAAATTTTCTAAAGAAGAATACCTACTTAAACAACAAAAAGATCCATTAACCTATAACGATCAGGTCATATTTCCTGAAAAATTAAAACTAAACCTGATCTATAGAAAAGAATTATCTTTAATTACAGATCTTAAGATAATTATTCTTACACCTTTAGTGATCTTAAAACTTACCACTTATGAGCCAAACCTCTAAAATATGGTTGTCTTCTCCACATATGGGTGGGACTGAACAAGACTACGTTAATGAAGCCTTCAATGAAAACTGGATTGCGCCATTAGGACCAAATGTTAATGCATTTGAGTCACAATTAGAAAAATATTTAAACCCTAATAGACCAGTTGCTAGTCTAAGTTCAGGAACTGCAGCCTTACATTTAGCATTGGTACAACTTGGAATTACAAAAGGCGATGAAGTTTTATGCCAAAGCTTTACTTTTTCTGCTTCAGCAAATCCTATTATTTATCAAGGGGCACAACCTATTTTTATTGATAGTGAAACTAAAACTTGGAATATCTGCCCTAAAGCTTTAGAAGAAGCAATTAAAGACCGAATAGCAGATTATAAAAAACCGAAGGCCATCATTGCCGTACACTTATATGGTATGCCCTATCAAGTCGAAGAAATTCATGGGATTGCTGAAGCTTATGATATCCCCGTGATCGAAGATGCTGCTGAAGCTTTAGGATCTAAGTATAAAACCAAAAGTTGCGGTACATTTGGCAAGTTTGCAGCACTAAGCTTCAACGGTAATAAAATTATCACAACTTCAGGTGGTGGTGCTTTGGTTAGTCAAACTCCTATAGAAAAACAAGAAACGGTTAAACTGGCTACACAGTCTCGGGATCATGCCCCTCACTACCAACACAGTCAACTTGGTTTTAATTATCGCATGAGCAATATCTGTGCAGGAATTGGCCGTGGGCAAATGGAAGTCTTAAACCAACATATCTGGCTAAGACGCGATATGCATAAATTTTATGAAGAGCTTTTTAAAACTATCAAAGGCATCAATGTGTTTCGTGAACCGAGCGAAGACTATTACTCAAACCACTGGTTAACAGCTATTACTATAGACCCAAAACTAACAGGGTTTACACGAGAAGATTTAAGGCTACACCTATTAGACCATAATATAGAAAGCAGGCCATTGTGGAAACCTATGCATTTACAACCTTACTTTAAGGAGTGCTTATATTACGGGAATCAGATTGCCGAAACTTTATTTGATCAAGGTTTATGTTTACCATCTGGATCAAACTTAACCTCTGTAGATCGTGATCGAATTGCCACACAAATTACTAATTTTATAAAAACCGCTTAAACTAAATATATTATGACTGTTTTTGAAAGTATTAAGCATAGACGATCTATATTTCCTTCACAGTATAACGATGAAGCTATTAGTCAAAATGAACTGGAGCAACTATTAGAAGCTGCTAACTGGGCACCAACACATCGTAAAACTGAACCTTGGCGCTTTAAAGTCTTGCTCGGAAAATCCAAAACTAAATTTAGTGCTTTTTTAGGAAGCTTATATTTAAAACACACTGAAAACCCTTCAAAGTTTAAGCACCGGAAAATCATCGATAAATTTCAACAGTCATCTTGTGTGATTGCTATTTGTATGCAGCGTGATCCTAAAGAAAGTGTTCCTGAATGGGAAGAAGTTGCCGCCGTATCTATGGCTGTTCAAAATATGTGGCTAACTGCAACCGAGCTTCAAATAGGAAGTTATTGGAGTTCACCTCAACTTATTCAGTATTTTAATGAGTTTTTTGAATTTTCAGAAGGTGAACGTTGTCTAGGCCTTTTTTATCTAGGAAAAACCGACCAAAAATGGCCTGAAGGTGAACGCAAATCTCCGATTAAAAATAAAGTACAATATTGGGACTAATTAAAAAATTAAATCGCGGTAATCAACTAGTTTGTAAATAAAAAATGCTGTGTAAGCTACGCAACAAACAAACTTCATAAAACTTGAAGCTAAAAACCCCATAAACGATCCTGTTGCAGCTTTAAAAGCTTGCTGATGGTGGCTTTTATTAAAAACTAATTCACCAACAAAAGCCCCTAAAAATGAACCGATCAAAAAGCCTAAAGGTATTGGTGAAAGCAAACCAATCACTAAACCTACACTAGTTCCTATCATACCATATTTACTGCCACCAAAACGTTTAGTGCCATAAGCCGGAATAATATAGTCTAAAATAAATATAACCAAAGCAATCACAAAGGTGATTCCTAAAACGGTATAATTCATAGGAATGTCTGGTGCTAAATAGAGAAATAATAAACCTAACCAACTTATAGGTGGTCCAGGCAGTACAGGCAAAAAGCTACCAAATATGCCTGTTACACAAAGTAAAAACCCTAAGCTGATTAGTAGTATAGTCATAGTTATCTATTTAATAATCAAATTTACAACTAAAACTTTAGACCAGTATTTTAAAAAAGCTATTGAGCTTAACCCTAAACATTTAAGAGCTTACTATGAGTTAGCAAGGTTTTACACAAAAATTAAATCGTATAAGCAAGCTATTTTAGTATGTGGAATAGCTTTAAAACTCGATCCTAATCATAAAAAAAATCACAGGCCATTTGGGTCAGGTTTTGTTTAATGATAAGCAATATAAAAAGGCACTTGATTATTTTCAACGTCTAGATAAGCATCATGGTGTCCCTCAATTTATTTTAGAAAAAATGGGCTATTCAGCTTGGTACAGTCAGGAGTTGAAATTGTCTAAGTCTTATTATTCGCGGCTACTTCAACTGGAGCCTAAAAACCATGTGTACCACCATAACATATCTAAGGTGTTTAATGCTTTAGGCGAGCATAAAAAGCCATCTCATATGCGGCTTCCGCTTTGCGATATAAAGACATTTCTACT
>CBFHKB010000125.1:0-4882 GCA_965656295.1 Psychroflexus sp. | reverse complement strand
ACCAATGGTGGGATTTTTATGGTAAAACGCGTCCATCTTTAGATGGTAAGACGGGAGCAACAATCGCGGGTGGACGCCGGGCGGTTGCCCAATTTCAGCTTCAACCAGAATGGGTCAATAAAGGCTACAGTCTTCGCTTTGAAACTGCCGTAGAAGACCAAGCTTATCATTTAGATGATGTTCATGTAAAAATCACCTCACGACTGCTTGAAGGAAAAACCACTAATGGTAACGGTTTTATTCGATTTATTAAACTATTACCGCTTTAAGTTACCATGAACTTTATTTGGCGAACAACTCACCGAATTTTGGCGCTTGCCGCTAGTGTATTTATTATTTTATCCGCCATAACAGGCTCAATATTAGCTGTTGAGCCTGTTATAGAGCGAAATAAAAACATCTCAACTTCCAGTGACGCATTAGACCAAAACTTGGGTGTTTTTTTAGCTAAAATTAAAGACAACTATCCTGAAATTTCACGACTTGAACGTAACCAATTTGACCAAATAAGTGTTGAACAGCTTGGCAACGATTTTGATATTGAAACCTTTTACATTAACCCCATTAACTTCAACCGGTTAAGCAATCTTAACCAACGCCATCCTATTTTTGAATTTACTGAAGCGCTACACCGTTCATTGTTTTTAAAATCAACCGGTCGATTAATTGTAGGCTTTACAGCCATTTGCTTAGTTATTTTATGTATTTCAGGCAGTGTTTTACTTTACAAACGCTACGGAAGTTGGCACTTATTAAAGCGCGAATCATTTCAAAATACCTGGGATTACTGGCATAGTATAAGCAGTAAATACAGTCTAGTTGTGCTTTTAATTATTTCTTTTTCAGGATCTTACCTCAGCATCGATCGTTTTTTAATCAACGAGAAAAAACCTGATGTTTTTGCACAACCACAGCAAACACCTAAAGTGAAACAAACTGAAATTTCATTAGCTGAATTTAGATTTACTAAAAACATCAACCTCAGCGACTTATTGTATGCACAATTTCCATTTTCAGATTCAGCTGAAGATTACTATTTGATTAAAACCAAAGAAACTGAAGTTCTACTGCACCAATATACAGGGCAAGTTATTAGCGAAGTTAAGGCCTCCCATTTAAGTACTTTCAAAGCACTTAACTATCAACTTCATACAGGTCATTCCAATTGGGTTTGGTCTATTTTAATTGGGCTGGTAAGTTTAATTTCAGTATTTATTGCCATTAGCGGATTAGGGATTTGGATTTTAAAAAAGAAGCGTCAAGGTTTTAAGAATAAAACTGCTTTTAGTCGCGCAGATATTCTAGTCTTGGTTGGTTCACAAACAGGATCGACTTTTCAGTTCGCGAAAGACCTTGCTAAAGCTTTACAACAACATAGTAAAGTACATTTATGCACCTTAAACGCTTACAAACCTGAGCATAAGGCCAATCTAGCCTTAATTTTAACTGCCACCTATGGCGATGGTGAGCCGCCAGAAAATGCCCGTCATGGTTTAGAGAAACTTAGAGCAACCAAAACACCCCTTAATTATGCGGTGTTAGGCTTTGGCTCAAAGCGCTACCCTAAATTTTGTGCGTTTGCTAAAATCCTAGATCAAGAATTAGCGAAAAGAACAGAGTTTAAGCAAGTTTTAAAATTAACTACAATTAACCAAAATAACGCGATTGAATTAAGACAATGGACTCAAGCGTTATCGAACGTTTTAAACAAAACGATCAATATAAGGTTTTCAAAAAAAGAACACCTATTTAAGCTGAGATCTAAAACATCACTTAACCAAGATAACTGCTTTAGTTTAGAGCTAACTTCCTCTCAACACTTTAAGTCGGGGGATTGGTTGAGTATTTCAGGTAAAGACGGCCAAGAACGGCTCTACTCCATAGCTAACATAAAAGGCAACTGTGTGTTAAGTATCAAAAAACATGAGCATGGGTTATGTTCAACCTATTTATCTAAACTTAATAACGGCCAAAAGATTCGCGCTTCGGTAAAATCAAATCCAAAATTTCATTTACCGAAAGATTTACCTGTTATAATGATTTGTAACGGAACTGGTGTTGCCCCTTTCTTAGGAATGATTAGCGAAGCAAAACCAAATCAAAAATTAAGCTTAATCAGCGGATTTAGAACTAAAGAAAGTCTTGATATTTATGAAGATTATTTGAAAGATCATCGCCAAAAACTAGACAGGCATTTAACTGCCTTCTCTCGTGAAGATGTAGGACCAAATTATGTTCAAGACCTAGTCAAACAAGAGTACAAGTTTATTTGCCAACACCTAAAAAATAAAGGCATAATCATGATCTGTGGTAGCTTAAATATGGAAAAAGCGGTGAAAATAGAGTTAAAGGCTATTGCAAAGAAACACCTATCTCATACCTCTATTGACTTAACTAGTCGAATACGTTCAGATTGCTATTAAGCAAAAAACAAAGCGTGGCTTTAATCAATTAAGCGTTGTAGATAACCATAGTAATCGCCTTTTTTTCCGTCGATTTGTTCAGCGATTCTAGTATTAGTGACCCATTTTTTTTGCAAGGCAATCTCTTCTAAGCATGCTATTTTGAGTCCTGTTCTTTTTTCAAGTGCTTTAATAAATTCAGTTGCTTCAGTTAAGGCTTCATGAGTACCAGTATCTAGCCAAGCAAAACCACGATTCATAGTTTGTAAATTCAAGTTGTCCTGATGTAAATAAGCTTCGTTCACCGATGTGATTTCAAGTTCACCACGATCTGAAGGCTTAACATTTTTTGCAATTTCAATAACAGAATTGGGATAAAAATATAAACCAACAACAGCGTGCTGACCTTTTGGCTTATCTGGCTTTTCTTCAATACTTAGCACTTTACCTTCCTGATTAATTTCAGCGACACCATAACGTCTTGGGTCATCTACCCGATAACCAAAAATCACTGCTTCGTTAGAGGTTTCTACCTTTTGTACCGCTTGATGTAATAAGCCAGAAAGTCCAGCGCCATAAAATATATTATCGCCTAATACCAAACATACATGATCATCACCAATAAAATCTTCACCAATAATAAACGCTTGGGCTAAGCCGTCTGGACTTGGCTGCTCAGCATAACTCAAGTTAATTCCATATTTAGACCCATCGCCTAAAAGTTTTTGAAAACTAGGCAAATCTTTGGGGGTAGATATAATTAAAATGTCTTTAATGTTTGAAAGCATTAGCACCGATAGCGGATAAAAAATCATGGGCTTATCATAAATCGGTAAAAGCTGTTTTGACACTGCATGGGTTAATGGATGAAGACGTGTTCCCGAGCCTCCAGCTAGTATAATGCCTTTCATAAAATTAGTTTTTGATAATAGCTTATGGGCGAATTTAGTATTTTTTAAATTCAATTATCATTAAACTTTTTACTATTTTAAGACTCTTATTTAAAAACTCATTTCTATGCGCTATTTAATTTTGTGTTTGCTTTTATACAGTCAGTTTATATTTTCTCAAGTTAAAACTGATGGCTCCGAGAACTCGTTAGAAGATCAACTCGAAAATTATGAACAGACTACCGGTTTAGTCGGCACTTATTTTGGTGACGGTAAACTTTATTTTAAGATTCCTAAATCGGTTCTAGATCAGGATTTATTAATGGTCACTCGTTTAAAGCAAATCCCCGGTAATTACTCGCCCTATACCAATGCTGGATCAAAGACATCAGAACAGATGATTCATTTTACGAAGCGTGGTCAATCTATAGATTTACTTCAAATTTCAACCGTAAATGTGGCTAATGAAGAAGATCCTATTAGTTTAAGTGTACAACAAAATAACTTCAACCCTATTCTAGGAAGTTTTGAAATCAAATCTGAAGACGATACGTCCTTTACAGTTGAAGTTACATCGTTTTTTAGCACCGATTCGCCTTCATTTAATATTATTGGTGATTATCAAAAGAAAGAATATAAAATTGGCGGGGTCGATAAGTCCAGAAGCCGCATCAATTCTGCCCAATCTTTCCCAAAAAACACAGAAATTTTACACACTTTAACCTATAGCGTTAAAGAACCTCCCAGAGGTAATAGCTCAAACACCTTCAGCTTTCAAGTTAACCACTCGATTGTTAAGCTTCCAGAAGATAAAATGAAAGTGAGATATGTAGATTCTCGCGTTGGCTGGTTTAGTTTACGAAAGTATAATTTTAGTTCTGAAGCTTTAAAAGCAGATGATTATAGAATCGCAAAGCGTTGGCGTTTAGTCCCTAAAGATAAAGAAGCTTACGCGCGAGGAGAGCTTGTAGAACCTATTAAGCCCATTGTTTATTACCTCGACCCTGCTACACCAAAAAAATGGGTCCCTTATTTTATAAAAGGGATCGAAGATTGGAATTCGGCCTTTGAAAAAGCAGGCTTTAAAAATGCTATTATAGCAAAAGAAGCACCAACCAAGGAAGAAGATCCTGATTTTAATCCTGAAGATGTGCGCTACTCCACAGTACGTTATGTTGCATCGACCACCCGAAATGCTGTAGGCCCTAGTGTAGCCGATCCTAGAACAGGTGAAATTATTGAAAGTGATATTATTTGGTACCACAACCACTTGCGCTCGTACCGTAATCGCTACTTGTTAGAAACTGGAGCCGCCAACCCAAAAGCAAGAACACTTGACACGCCTGAAGAAGAAATTGGCGAAATGATGCGTCGCGTGATCTCTCATGAAATTGGCCATGCCATTGGTTTACCGCATAACATGAAAGCAAGTTCTGCTTATCCAGTAGATTCGCTTCGGTCAGGAAAATTTACACAAAAAATGGGGATCGCCACAACTATTATGGATTATGCTCGCTATAACTACGTTGCGCAACCTGGTGACCAAAACATAAGGTTTATAAGACAACTTGGCCCATACGATGATTATGC
>CBFHKB010000124.1:0-4970 GCA_965656295.1 Psychroflexus sp. | reverse complement strand
GCTTTAATTCCCCTCAAAATCCAGAAGAAGATCTTATAATCTATAATGCAGTCTCACCAGATGGTAATGGTAAAAATGATTTCTTTAAAATTGAAGGGATAGAAAGTTTCCCTAATAACACCTTACAAATATTTAACCGTCAAGGTACTGAAGTATACAATGCAACTGCTTATAACAATACGTCAGTCAGGTTTGAGGGAATAAGTGAAGGGACTTTAACCATCCAAAAAAGTGAACAATTACCTTCAGGCATTTATTTTTATGTCTTGCAATATGTTAATAGTGAAGGGCAAACTCAACAACAAACGGGCTATTTATACCTAAACGACTAATCTAATGTTAAATATTTTCAACATTTCAACCCCTATTAAACTCAGTTTTGCAATTGGCTTGCTATGTGTGCTTGGAACAACGTCTATGTTTTCACAACAAGACCCGAATTTCACACAGTACATGTATAACACCATGTCTATAAATCCAGCTTACGCAGGTTCTAGAGAGGTTTTAAGTGCTACTTTATTGCACCGTTCACAGTGGTTAGGTTTTGATGATGCGCCCCAAACACAGACACTAACAGCTCATACGCCATTACAAAACGAGCAAATGGGTTTAGGGTTATCTGTAATTAATGATCAAATAGGTGTAGTTTCAGATACTTACGTGAGTGGCGTCTATAGTTATGCGATTTCTGTTTCTCGTTTTGCAAAGATTCGATTTGGACTCAACGCTGGTGTGCAAATGCTTAATGTTGATTTTAATCGTCTTAATATTGAAGATAATACAGATCCATTATTTACTAATAATATCGAAAACAAAATTTCACCTCAATTTGGATTGGGTGTATTGTTGAGCAATGATGTTTATTATGTAGGAATTAGTTCTCCTGCCTTGCTCAATACTAATCATTACGATGGTAACGCCGTCGAAAGCATAGAGATTAGAGATCGTGTACATTACTACATAACCTCGGGTGTTGTATTAGATCTTAGTAATGATATAAAGTTTAAGCCTTCAGTTTTGTTTAGACATGTAAGTGGTTCGCCTTTACTAGCTGAAGTTTCTACTAATTTTTTATTTTACGATAAATTTACAGCAGGAGCTGCTTACCGTTTTGGAAATTCGTTTAGCGGATTATTTGGATTTCAAGCTTCCGATTCAATTTTGTTAGGCCTGTCGTACGATTCGTCATTGTCAGATATTTCAAATTATAACGATGGATCTATTGAGTTTTTCTTACGATTTGAATTGTTTAAACGATATAAAAAAATGTATACGCCTAGATTCTTTTAATTATGAAACTAAAACTGACATATTTACTAATCCTATTAATTCACATATCGGCATTTGCTCAAAAAGACAAATTAGAGGAAGCCAATAAAATGTTTGATAGCTATGCATTTATCGATGCACAAAAAATTTATTTAGAAGTTGCAAAAGCAGGCTACGAATCTGAAAATCTCTTTAAAAAATTAGGTGATTCATATTACTTTAATAACGATTTACAATCGTCAGAAAAATGGTACTCTAAATTATTTAAACTTAATGCTAGTCAAGATAAGTCCTATATTTTCCGATACGCTCAAGCCTTAAAGTCCATCGAAAATTATGATAAAGCTGATGAGCTGATGTTGAAGTTTAACGAATTAGATCAAACGGATTCAAGGCTTGCCAAGCTCAAATCTGAACCCAACTATTTACAGTTGATCGAGATGCAGTCTGGTAAATTTGAAGTTGATAGTATTGCTGTTAATTCTGAACTTTCAGACTTTGCTCCTAAAGTCATTAATGATAGCTTATTAATTTTCGCATCTAACCGAAAACAATCCTCTTCTGTACAACGAATTCATGAGTGGAATAATGAACCTTATCTAGACCTCTATCAAGTTACTTTGGACAATTCACTCCAGCCTACAGGAGAAATTGAGCGATTACCAGAGGTGTTAAATTCTAAATTTCACGAATCTTCAGCGACTTATACTAAAGATGGTAAAACTATTTATTTCACTAGAAATAATTTTACCGATAACAAATACGGTAAAAGTTCTGATGGTGTAAATTATCTAAAATTGTATAAAGCCACTTTAGAAGATAGTGGTGAGTGGTCTAAACCCATAGAATTACCGTTTAACAGTGACGAATATTCAGTTGCTCATCCGTGTTTAAATCCAGAAGAAAATAAACTTTATTTCGCTTCTGATATGCCAGGCACTAAAGGGATGTCTGATATATTTTATGTAGATATTAACGAAGATGGCTCATACTCTGAACCTAAAAACTTAGGCGACAAAATTAATACTGAAGTTAAAGAGAGTTTTCCTTACATTGACGAAAACAACATGCTTTATTTTTCATCGAATGGTCATGTTGGTCTTGGCGGCTTAGACGTTTATGTTTGTGTGATTAAAAAAGATGGTGAATTCGGGGATATTTTTAATGTTGGACGACCTATAAATAGTCCAAAAGACGACTTTAGTATTTACTTAAATGCTGAACGTAACCAAGGCTTATTTTCATCGAACCGCGAAGGTGGAAAAGGTGGTGATGATATTTATATTTTAAGACAAAAAGATAAACTTATCACCGGATGTGCCCAGTACTTAAGCGGTTATATTTCTGCACCTAACAGTGAAAAAGGCTTGGAAGACGTTAAAGTTGAATTATTTGATGAAGACCTAAATTTAATTGAAAGTTCCTTAACAGATACTGAAGGTAATTATAAGTTTGAAGTTGAATGTGATAAACGCTATGTTGTTCGTGTTTCTAAAGAAGGTTTTGCGACTATTGAAGATTTAGTAAAAACAGGAACAAATTACGAGGGTGAATTAAACCAAGACTTTAATATCAAAGAAGGTGGAGAGCTAGGGGTGACTAAAGCCGGTAAAGGTGATGATTTAAGAGATCTTCTTCAGTTAGATCCTATTTATTTTGACTTAGACGATTCAAGAATTAGACCAGATGCCGAAGTTGAATTACAAAAAGTCATTGCGGTATTAAAGCAATACCCTCAAATGAAAATTGATATAAGATCGCACACCGATAGTCGCGCTGGTGATGCTTACAACCAAATTTTATCTGATAAACGTGCTAAATCGGCAATGCGCTATATCGCTAATAAAAATATCAATTCAGAACGTTTATCTGGTAGAGGTTATGGTGAAACTCAACTAGTGAACTCGTGTAAGAATGGCGTAGAGTGTAGCGAGGCCGAACATGCCTTGAATCGAAGGGCCGAATTTATTATACTTAATGAAAACGAGACCCCAGAGTCTATAAGAGAAGAGGTATATTCTAAAGTTCAAGCCAAACAACTTAAAAATACGACGAATCCGATTCCAGAAAATACTATATCTTCAAATGCTTACAATTTTAAGACTTCTGTAGAAGAAGTATATACCGTTCAAATAGGTGCCTTTGGAGCGACAAAAAATGTTGACTTTCCTCAATTCCAAAACGTATTCTCTTATGTCTATCCAGATGGATTTAAACGTTACTTTACAGGTGTATTTGCTACACGTGTAGAAGCCGATCGCTATAAATTAAAAGTTCGTAAAGCAGGAGTAGAGGGTGCTTTTACGGTTGGTCTAAAAGGAGAAAGCAGATTCTAATTATAGAATTACTAAATAATTCATAAATAGGCGCTTGTTGGTGACAAGCGCTTTTTATTTGTACTTATACTTGTTAACTATGTCTGAGATTAAAGATTTAAAATATGTAATTCTAGTCGATCAAAACGATCAAGAATTAGGCTTGATGGAAAAAATTGAAGCCCATGAAAAGGCATTGTTACACCGTGCATTTTCAGTATTTATTTACAACCAACAAGGGCAGTTAATGCTTCAACAGCGTGCACTTACAAAATATCATACACCAGGTTTATGGACAAATACATGTTGTAGTCATCAAATGCCTGGTGAAACTAATATTCAAGCTGGGCAGAGACGCTTACAAGAAGAAATGGGATTTACCACAACACTAAAAGAAACCATCTCATTTATATATAAAGCCCCATTTGATAATGGCCTTACTGAACATGAATACGATTATATTTTGATTGGACATTTTGATGGGGAACCTCAAATTAATCCTGAGGAGGTGAATGATTGGAAATGGATGGATTTAGAGTCGATTAAAAAAGATATTGAAGATAACCCTCAGACTTACACAGAGTGGTTCAAAATTATTTTTAAGAAACATTACCAACATATGAAAGATAATTAATTATGGCAAAAGTTACGGTACATCGTAAAGCGCACTTCAATGCTGCACACCGCTTATATAAAAAAGAGTGGTCTCACGATAAAAATGAAGAAATTTTCGGAAAGTGTAATAATCCCCATTATCATGGTCATAATTATGAATTAATTGTATCAGTGACGGGAGAAATAGACAAGGAAACTGGTTATGTCATCGATATGAAAGTTTTAAAAGATTTGATTAAATCTGAAGTTGAAGATCAATTTGACCATAAAAACCTTAATGAACAAGTCGAGGCGTTTAAAGATTTAAACCCTACAGCCGAAAATATTAGTGTGGTCATTTGGAATAACTTAAAACCTCACTTAAAAGATTCTTTAGATTTAGAAGTGACCTTGTACGAAACACCTAGAAATTTTGTAACCTATAAAGGCTAAATTATGAGTATAGATAAAGGTGATTTGATACCTCATTTCAAATTAAAAGATCAAAATGGTGAAACGTTCGAAATTGAAACCTTAAAGGGGAAAAAGCCATTTGTATTATATTTTTATCCTAAAAATTTTACACCAGGTTGCACAAAAGAAGCTTGTAACTTTAGAGATAGTTATCAAGATTTTCAAGATCTAGGAGCCGAAGTTATTGGTGTTAGCAATGATAATGAAGCTTCCCATCAAAAATTTGCAAAAAAGTATAACTTGCCTTTCGTTCTTTTATCTGATGCAAGTGGGAAACTTCGAAAGAAGTTAGGTGTTAAAAAAAGCTTGTTAGGTTTA
>CBFHKB010000123.1:0-5009 GCA_965656295.1 Psychroflexus sp. | reverse complement strand
AAAGAAAAAGATGAATTAAGCATTACCATCACTAAACTATCATCAAAAGAAGAAGCTTAATAAATATAGTTTTTATTAAAAAAAAGTCGTCTGTTTTCAGGTGACTTTTTTTTGGAACATATGTTTCATAACCAAAACGTGAGGTAATGTAACAGAAGCAATAAAAGCAAATAGAATTGATAAGCTATAACTAGTATCTTTCAATAGGTAAAAAAAAAGCCCCAGACCAACCAAAGAGATCAACCAATAAACAAAAGATTGCTTAATATAGATTATTAAATTTTTTAAATTGACAGATTGAGAGTTAAATTCTATTTGGTCTCTCATAGATGGTAAACTGTGCCAAAGCACAAAATAGAGCGTAAAACTCCATATAAGATTTGAGCTGTAAAAAGCCCCGCATAAGAGAATCAAATAAAAAAGATTAACAGGTAATAGTTTTATAATAGTCTTATTACTATAAAATAATATAAAGAAACCTAAAACACATAAAAATAAGCTTACCATCACATTATACAAAAATATTTCACTTCTAATTGAAACATCTGTTAAGTCAAAAATTATCTTTTTCGCTTCTACCTTGTTAAATAGTAAAATTAAACCAATAATTAAATTGCCATAAACCGTGTAATAAAGAGGTTTAATTTGATGTTTCATAAATTTAAGATTATTAACCCAATGTTGCTCGCCAAAATGATAGCCGCTTGCTATTATAAATACTAAAAGGCTAAGCTTAGGAATGAAATAAAATGCTAATGCAAAAAGAATAACAAAAAGGGTATAATAAATTAAAAATTTTAGAATTGACTTTTTTTTAGACAAAGATTTTATCAAAGTAACATCATTAGAGCCATGAATTAAGCCTAAGCTTAGAATAGCTACAACCCCAATTATATTAATTATATTTTCACTGATATAGAAACTTAACCAAACTAAAAAAACAGTAAGCACTATTATGTAATTATAAATTTTAGTCATATTTTATTAAATTATGTTCAAATATAATTTAAAAAGTTTTCTTAAAATTAAATAAAATTGTTGAACTATTAGTTACATTTGATTAAACAAATTTTAATTTAAAAGCTATGAGAACTTTTATGTATTTATTGTCTGACATGACAAAAATGGCTACCGATGATTATGTTGGATTTACTTTTTTTGTCGGTAGTATGGCTATGATGGCTGCATCTGCCTTTTTCTTTTTATCGCTAAACCAGTTTGATAAAAAGTGGCGTACATCCGTTTTAGTATCGGGTTTAATTACCTTTATTGCAGCAGTTCACTACTTCTACATGCGTGATTATTGGGACATGTTCCAAGAATCCCCTACTTTCTTTAGATATGTAGATTGGGTGCTTACTGTTCCACTAATGTGTGTTGAATTTTTCCTTATCTTAAGAGCAGCTGGTGCTAAGCGTTCATTGATGTGGCGTTTGATTTTCTTTTCAGTTGTAATGTTAGTTACAGGATATTTTGGTGAAGCTGTATGGAGAGATGCTTCTTGGCAATGGGGCTTAGTATCTGGTATTGCTTACTTTGTTATTGTTTATGACATTTGGTTAGGTAAAGCCAGAAAGTTAGCCGAAAGTGCTGGAGGTGAAGTTTTAAAAGCGCACAAGATTTTATGCTGGTTCGTACTTGTAGGATGGGCTATTTATCCTGTCGGTTACATTTTAGGTACTCCTGGCGGTTTATTTGGAGTAGATTTCGGTGTTGACGCTTCATTTATGGATGTTGTTTACAACATTGGTGATGCGGTTAACAAAATTGGATTTGGTTTAGTAATTTATAGTTTAGCAGTAAAATCAACTAAGTAAATAACCTTTTCAAAATTAATCAAAGACCGGATTTTTTCCGGTCTTTTTTTGTGTCAAATGATTTCTTTGATTTATTGTAAAAATTAAGATTACATTCTTATTTTCGCAGTTACATTAAATTTTATGATCCTTACAGAAGCAATAGATATCACCAAAGATAAAGTAGAGGCCTTAAATAAAAAGTATAGATTATTAAGTGTAAATCAACGTATACAAGAATTATACAAAGATTTTAGCGTTAATGAAATAATGTTAACCAGCTCATTTGCTGCAACATCTGCTTTTTTACTTAAGCTTTTTTCTCAAGTTAATAAAGCCCAAGTTGTTTATTTTATTGATACAGGCTATCATTTTGAAGAAACTTTAAATTACAAGCAACAGCTTACCCAAGCATATGGCTTAAATGTGAAGTCAGTAAGTGCGCTTAAAGAGGAACATGAATTTACAACTAAAGATCAAACATGGTCTAAAAATCCAGATTTTTGTTGTTCGATCAATAAAGTTAAACCATTAGAAGCTATTAAGGAAAATTATTCTGTTTGGGTTTCAGGTTTAATGGAGTGGCAAAGTGATCATAGAGCAAGTCTTGATATATTTGAAGTAAGAGGAAAAATTCTTAAGTTTTATCCTTTGCTTGATGTTACAAAGAAAGAAAGAGATGAGTTTATAGAAAAACACAAACTCCCATTTCATCCTCTAGTGAGTAAAGGTTATCACTCGATTGGTTGTAAACATTGTACTGTTCCTGGAAAAGACCGCAGCGGTCGATGGAATAATAGTCCAAAAACAGAGTGCGGTCTTCATTTATAATGATATATTGGAGTCTATAGAGTTTTCATTTTTGTATCAAGATCAGCTTCTAGTGATTCTAAAAATGCAATAATTGCAGTTACATCTTCATCACTTATGTCTTTGTTACTTTGTAATTTGGCCATAATCTTAATACTTTCCTCTAGACTTGTTACAGATCCATCATGAAAATAGGGACCGGTTTTAGTAATATTTCTAAGACTAGGTACTTTAAATATATATTCATCGTTTGCTTTTCCGGTAACTTCAGCTAAGCCTTTATCTATTTTTTTACTTTTTGTATACTTCCAATAATCCTCAAAAAGCCCAAATTTCTGCATCATGCTTCCCCCCAGAGCAACGCCACTGTGACAGGTTATACATGCGTTATTGATAAAAGCTTTTAGGCCTTTTTTCTGTTCATTGTTTAGTGCCTCCTCATCACCGTCTAAATAATGATCAAATGGACTTATTGGCGTCATTTTTCGTTCAAAGGCACCAATTGCATTTGTTATATTCTCATAAGTTAAACCACTATCAGGGTAAACTTTATTAAAGCTATTGACATAAGTATCTATTGCTTTAAGTTTTGTTACTAGGTAAAGAGAGTCAGGTATAGAATGCTCAACTGGATTCAAAATTGGCATTCCAGCTTGCTCTTCTACGTCCTTTGCTCTTCCATCCCAAAACTGGGAATTATGTAAATGTGCATAAATAACAGTTGGTGAATTTCTTGTTCCAAATTCTTTCGTGTCACCTGGAGATTTAGGGAGGTTATCGACCCCAAATGTAGAAAGGTTATGGCACGAATTACAACTTATGGTGTTATTTTTAGATAAACGCTTATCAAAGTACAACCGTTTACCTAAATTTATTTTTTCTTCATCAATATTTTTTTCTTCTAATTGTGTTACTGATGCAAAAAAATTATTAGCCTGCTTGTTTAGTTCAGATTGTGGTGTTTTTTTTGTGACGGCATAAGTATCTTCATTTGAAGAAGAGTTGCAGCTGATTACTGCAAAAGCAACAAATACAATTAATAGAGATTTCATTTGTAAAGTTTTTTTAAGCAGCCAACACTAGTTAGCTGCTTTATTTATTTAGATTACAATAGTGTTGATGGACAAACGTATTCGGTGACGTCAACATCATTTTCAAGTATTTCATCAAAGCCTCCGCGTACATCAACAAAGTTGTCAAATCCACGTTGTTTTAAAATAGATGCGGCAATCATACTTCGGTAGCCACCTTGGCAATGAATTACAAAATTGTCTTTAGGATATTCGGCTAAATGTTTGTTAATTTCATTTAGTGGTGTGTTTTCAGCACCAACTACATGTTGGGATGAAAATTCACTTTGCTTTCGAACATCAAAAACTTTGGTCTTGCCCTCTTCTACTATATTTTGGAACGTATCAACATCAATGCGTTTAACGTGATCAACTTCTTTACCTGCATTTTTCCAAGATTTGAAACCACCCTTAAGATAACCAATAGCGTGATCATATCCTACGCGGGCTAATCTTATAATGCTTTCTTCTTCTTTTCCTGGATCTGTCACTAAAAGTATGGTCTGTTTAATATCTGGTATTAATTCTCCAACCCACTGTGCAAAGTTATTGTCTAAGCCTATGTTGATACTATTAGGAATAAAACCATCTTTAAAGTCTTCAGCTTCTCTTGTATCTAATATCAAAGCCATTGTTTCATTTGCAGCTGCCTCAAATCCTTCAACTGATAAGGGTTGCTCACCACGTTTTATAACCTGGTCAATACTATCATAGCCCTGAATATTCATCAGCACATTTTTAGGGAAATAACCTGGAGGTGTTGTAAGTCCATCTAGTAACTCTTTAATAAATTCATCTTTAGTCATATCGGATCTTAAAGCATAATTTGTTGCTTTTTGATGTCCTAACGTATCAGTAGTTTCTTGGCTCATCATTTTACCGCAAGCACTACCAGCACCATGGTTTGGATAAACTATAAGGTGATCAGATAAGGGCATAATCTTGTTTCTTAAAGAGTCAAACAAATGCCCGGCAAGCTTTTCTTCTGTTAAATCTTTAATGACGTGTTGGGCTAAGTCTGGTCGCCCTACATCACCAATAAATAAAGTATCACCTGTAATTATGCCATGTTCATTATCATTTTCATCTTTTAACAAATAGGTGGTAGATTCCATCGTGTGTCCTGGAGTATGTATGGTTTTGACGGTATAACGTCCAACCTTAAATTCTTGATTATCTTGGGCGATAATAGCTTCAAAACTAGGTTTTGCTGTTGGTCCATAAATGATCTGGGCATCGGTTTTTTTAGCTAAATCTAAATGGCCGCTCACAAAATCGGCATGAAAATGGGTTTCAAACACAAACTTGATTTTGGCGTGATCTTCATTAGCCT
>CBFHKB010000122.1:0-5016 GCA_965656295.1 Psychroflexus sp. | reverse complement strand
GATGTTTTCCAGTAAACGGCTTAACTACCAAGACATTTTATTAAACCAATACCTATCGCCTGAGTTTGTTATAAAGTACACTATCCCATAGTCTTTTACTCGTCTTACTGTATGCGGTATTAAAAATGGAAATTGAGACCAGTAATTATTAATATAAGGTAATACTTTTGGAGGGTTAAATTTTACTTTGTTGTTAGCATAAAAAGAATGCATTGAAATTTTATTGTGATCATTGTTTGAAAACACTCGTAAACCATCCTCTAAATATAAGGTAGTAAACGATCCTTTCTCTTTTTCGTAATTTTTTAATTCTTTAGTTTCAAACAAAGGTGTAAAACCTTTTAAAGTCCCCTTTGTGTCCATGTTTACCATGATACTCGGTCCAAACGTATAAAAATAATCAGATTCGGTAGACATGGTACCTCCGGTTTTTCTAAATTCATGTCGTTTTAATCGTTTCTCTCCAAAAAGGAAGATATCGTCTTCTATGATTTTGACATCAACAACTTTGAGACTTTTATAATTGTATTTGTTTTTAAGGTTGTCACTCCATTTGTGTTTAGCTACAAGTGTATTTTTGCTTAAATCAAATAGGAATGCACCATCGTTATCATCACCATCGGTGCTGTTTATTTTTATTACAGTTTTTTGGGCATTCCAATAAAAACCTATCAACATAGGTTTACCGTTTATAGAGGTTAAAGTCATCTCTAACGGCATAAAACCTTCTGCAGAAAATGGGGTTATATCAAATGATGTTCCGTCAAATTTTATAACCTCAGTTTTTCTAGTTTTTTTGAAGGCGTTAGTCGTTTTAGAAAGAAAGACATTTCCAGCATTTGAAACAAAAACTTCTTCTTGATAGGCTCTTTCGCTATCATAGGGTAATGTTACCGTTTGTTCCCATTCTAAATTTAGATGTTTGTTAAATACCCAAATTTTTACTTTTTCATTAGTTTTCTTTTGAAAAGGCATATTGGCTAGTATGGCAATTTTATTTTGATCTGGCGAAATAGACACATTATAAAACCCTGATTTTGAATATTTTTCAAATGGGAATGATGATAAAACGTTATTATTGCTCACTGACATATTTTTCTGAGAAAAAATCTGAGCATTTATTTGATGTTTGCCCTCTTTTTTAGACATAACTTGAGAGATAAACATCAATTGATTTTCAAGCTCAATAACTTTTATAAGATCAGAAGCTCGGTTATCTAATTTAGGTAAGTTGAATTCAAATTTTTCAACAGCTTCCATAGATTGATCATATGAGTTTATCACCATTGTTTTTGTGTTATCCATCATAACATTATCAAGGTGATGAAGCGTTAAAAATCCGTAAGGGGAAGGGAAAAATATGCTATAGATATCTTTTTTAGTTTCCTTAGTAAATTCCTTGCTAAATGTTGTCGAAAATTCTTGAGCAACCCCAACACTAACTACCATAGTGATGACTAGCGAATAATATATTTTTTTCATGGGTTGTTATAATTTGTAAACTTTTTCTTCTAGAGCTGTTAATTCTTTTTCTTCAGTGTTATTCAAGTCTAAATTAATGCGGTGTTCCTGAATTAGTTTCAAAGTTTCTTCAGCTTGTTCTTTGTCTTTCAATGTTACATCAACCCGCATTAAATTGAATAATATCATTCGGCTTACTTTAGCATTCATGACCGCTTTTTTATTGCTATAATCAACTTTTGCTAATTCTGATTCCCAAATTTTTCTAACCTGAACAAGTTCATCTATAGCTAAAGCTCTTCGGTCTTTTGAAATATCTTTCTTTAATTTTCTGTAAGCTGAAATTGCTTTTATTTTTGCATTTTCAAGATTGTCATATTCTCTTTTCTTGTTCTTTGGGTATTCTATTGTAATTGATCTTACAACGGGCTCATAACCAAACTCCTGATTGATGTAAGCTGAAATTTCTCTCATGATTTTATTCACGTTATCTTTTTCATAGCGTTCTAAGTTGATGGTGTTGCTTGAAGAAGAGGTTAAGTATTTAAATTCATCATCAAAAGTTTTTTCATCAATTACATTAGCTCCTTTAATGACCTTTAATGTAGTAGGCTGGCTGTAAAACGTCTGTCCTGCATTATCCTGAAATTTCATTTTTGAAATAGTTATAATAAACATGACATCGTTTCCTTTTTCATAACCATACAAACCAACACCATCAGCTAATACTTGATTGTCGAAAATTAAGAAGTCATCAAAATTTGGCTCTCTATATCTTGGTTCTAAAGGTTTAACATATCTAGGTTTTACTGGTGTTTTGAGTTTTGGTTGTTTACCTTGATCTGTGATTGCCAGACGCTCAATTAACGTGAGTTCTTTAAACTCTTTCATTTCCTGTTCATACCTTTCTTGGGCTAATTCGACCTCTTCATCATAATTAGCTAGCTTGGTTTCAAAGTCTAATTCACTTTGCTTCACAATCGCTTCGTACTCAAGTTTTTCTTGTTCGAAATCTTTACGAGATTGTGCAATAACTTGTTCTGCAGTAAGCGTATACGGCGTTTCTACTATGACTTTATATGTTTTTATAGATTCTTCTAAAGGATTCTTAGGGAGAATAACATCGTAGTAACTTATGTTTTCTGAAATTGCGCGTTGACCATAAGTACTTAAAAATGTGCTGGCAAATGCTATAAAAGCTAAAAAGAACTGATTTTTCATTGATTTATAATTTATTTAATACTCAGTAAATATAGCTTTAAAAACCAAATAGCAATATTTAATTGTTTTATCAAATTTTTATTAAGATTTGTTTTTATAGATTAATAAATGGTTTTAAAATGTTCACATACTATAATCATGTTTTTATGAAATTTGTCGCCATATGGCTCCATTTCTCTTTTATAATAGGCTTTATGAACACTTCTCCAGTATGCTAAGGATTTATCTCCTTCGCCTTCAGTTTCCGCAAAGTCTTGTGTAATCTTGTGGTATGGGGTGAGCGTAATTTTTGTGGTTTGAATAATTGCTTTTGGAGTTCCGTGCCAGTTTGTTATTATAGCTTGATCTCCTATTTTAGGTAAGGGTCTTTTATACTTTTTAAACCACCAAAGTGAAGTAGCTGTGGCTTGTTTAATCCCTTTGACTACCAATTCTGCACATGCGTTAGCGTCTTTTTCGTTATCGCAAAAGAAATAAGATTCTGGAATCTTAGTTGATTTAACCAGTTGCAATTTTTGAAATGTATTCCAAAAATCCTTTAAAGCCTTTCTATTATTAGTTGTCATAGTATTTGTAAACCTCCATTTAAAATTCGAATCCTTTAACTAATCTAATATTTTTAGATTAGTGCATAGGTGACTGAATGAAAATTTTGACACGTTAATTTTTTAGGATTTATAGAATTGATTAATTAGGATCAATTTAGACTAACCTAGTTATAACTTAAAAGGGTTTGATTTCAAAAATTCTAAATAAAGCTAATCCCATTAGTGCTCCTGTACATTAAAGATTTTGAGCAAAATAATTAATTAAACGAGACTTTAAAGTACGTTATTTGTTCACTTATTACAACCTGAAAAATACACTTAAAAGTCTATATACTTCTTGTTCTCCTAAAATTTATAGACTTCCTATCTATTACTGTTAATGTGATGTTTTAATTTTTTAATAATTTAATACTTCCAATTCCAGAACTTGTAGAAATTTTGGCGATGTATATCCCTTGAGGTAAATTAGATATGTCGATCGTTGTACTTCGATTACTTACTTGACGTTTTAAGACCTCATTCCCAAAGACAGAATAAAGCGTAACTGTTTTGATATTTTTTTGAGTCGATTTTATCGTGACCATACCTTTAGATGGGTTGGGAAATGCGTTTATTTGGTCTCTTATGGGTGTATCTGTTTCTTCGTTATTTAATGAATTTGATATAATTTCTATATCATCAAATAAGAATGTAGCTTCTGCAGATGCATCATTTACCCCATTATATCCAAGCATTAGTGTTATTACATCATATATGGGGTTATCTTCATTTGAAAGGTCCCAAGTATACGTTGCCCATTCACCTGAAACCGTTGTTATAGCATCCTGCTCTTTTCCGAAAAGTTCTGGAGGAGTACTTTCTACTTTAAATTTTAGAATGCTACCAACAGGCGCCTCAGTGTATACTTTCATAGATATGGTTCCATTTGTAGACATATTGTCAAGATAATCAGTTAATTCGAGTTTACTTCTCATGAACCCTGCACCACCACTTCTCACAAATTGCCCTACGGTTGCACTTGGATTATTTTCGTCTATTTGTGGATTTGGAATAACAGTAGTCACTGCACCAAAAAAATTAGTAAAGTCTGATGTTACCACACTGTTTTCAAAATCTATTGGTAGTGAAGCTGAAATTGGATCTGGAATTGCTGGTCCTTGTATCTGTTTTATATCATCAAATAAAAAAGTAGAGGTATTTGTGCCATCTCCACTATTTCCAAAATCAAACATGAGTTGCATTTTATCATAGTCATTGGATTGACCGTAAAAGTTCCAGCTAATAGTTTCCCAAACTCCGGTTTCTGTTGTCAAATAATCTAAATTAGTTGTACCACTAGCATTTTCTAATTCTAATTTAATTCTTGTTCCTACGGGTGCTGTGGTAAAGACCTTCATAGAGATATGCCAGTTGGTTGTTAAATTTATTGGGCTCGAAAGCAATACTTTACTACCGGCCCAAAACTCACCGTTATTACGAACTACTTGCCCAACTTTAGCACTTGGGTTAGTAGCATCTATTTGAGGGTTTGAAATTACACTTGTTGATGCACCACCATAATTAATAAAATCGGTATCTACAATATCTGATTCAAAATCGATTGGTAATGTTGTGGGTACAGGAGCAGTTGGTCCTAGCTCTTGTTGAATATCATCAAAGTAAAAAGTGGAATTAGGTGAACCATCACCAACTTCTCCAAAGTCGAACATGAAAACAATTTCGTTTAAATTATTATCTGTGCCAACGAAGATCCATTCTAGAGTTTCCCATGCTCCTGAAACTGTTG
>CBFHKB010000121.1:0-5021 GCA_965656295.1 Psychroflexus sp. | reverse complement strand
CAGAAAAAAGAAATTATTGGCCAGCTAGAAAAAGGTCAAGTGCTTGAAGGTGTCGTTAAAAATATTACGTCTTACGGTGTATTTGTAGACTTAGGTGGTGTTGATGGATTAGTCCATATCACCGACTTATCATGGTCTCGAATTAATCACCCTAATGAGGTAGTCGAACTAGACCAAACCTTAAATGTTGTAATTTTAGACTTCGACGAAGACAAAACAAGAATTCAACTTGGTTTAAAACAATTAAGCAAGCATCCTTGGGAAGCTTTAGATGAAGGTATTAAAGTAGGTGATAACGTTAAAGGTAAAGTAACAGTTATTGCAGATTATGGTGCATTTATCGAAGTAGAAGAAGGTGTTGAAGGTTTAATTCACGTCTCTGAAATGTCATGGAGTACACACTTACGCTCAGCGCAAGACTTCGTGAACGTTGGTGATGAAGTTGAAGCTAAAATTTTAACTTTAGACCGTGAAGACCGTAAAATGTCGCTTGGTATTAAGCAATTAACACCAGATCCATGGACAGATATTACTACTAAATACCCAGTAGGTTCTAAGCATACCGGTGAAGTTAGAAACTTTACAAACTTTGGTGTGTTTGTTGAACTAGAAGAAGGTATTGATGGTTTAATTTATATCTCAGATTTATCTTGGACGAAGAAAATTAAGCACCCATCTGAATTTTGCAAAGTAGGTGATAAGCTTGACGTTGTAGTCTTAGAACTTGACGTAGAAGGACGTAAACTTAGTTTAGGTCATAAGCAAACTGAAGTTAATCCTTGGGATAAGTACTCTGAAGAGTTTGCCGTTGGATCTAAGCACACTGCTGAAGTAACCGATATCGTAGATAAAGGGGCAACAGTGAAGTTTAATACTGATGTCACGGCTTTTGTACCATCAAGACACTTAATTAAAGAAGATGGTACTAAATTAACCAAAGGTGAAACCTCTGACTTTATTGTGATCGAATTCAATAAAGAATTTAAGCGAGTTGTTGCGTCGCATACAGCTATTCACAAAGAAGAAGAGCAAAACATTGTAAAACAAGCTAAAGAAAAAGCTAAAGAAGAAGATAACAAAACGACTTTAGGTGACGCGAATGCTGAATTACAAGCCCTAAAAGACAAAATGGAAGGGAAATAAGTCCTCAGTATTTTGATATTCTTAAAAACCTCTCGATAAAATCGAGAGGTTTTTTGTTTTAATTCAAGGTTTTACTCATACCAATCTAACAATTCAATCTTGATCGTTGGGTCTTTTTCAGTGACTATAGCCTTAAACTTTTCAACATCTTCGTAATACGGTTTACCTTCTTTAAGTCCTCTGTAATGGTAAGGCATAACTTTCTTAGGTTTAAAGTCTAATACGGCTTCAGCGGCTTGGTCAACGTCCATTGTGTAGGGTAAATTCATACAAACCAAAGCTAAGTCTATATGTTCGAGAGCTCTCATCTCCGTAATATCTTCAGTATCACCACTTATATAAACGCTATAATCCTTATAAGTTACAATATAGCCATTACCACGGCCTTTAGGGTGTTTATCCAGTCGTTCTTTAGTGATGTTATACATCGGCATAGCCTTAAGCTGTAAACTGTCTTGCAGTTGTTCAGATTGGCCATTGTTTAAGACAAGGGTTCGTGACTGAAGTTCTACAGGGAGTTGGTCAAATACAGCTTGTGGGGCAATAATACGTTGTTCACTGCTGCTTAATTGACTCAAGACATCCGCTTGAAAATGATCACCATGAATATCGGTCACTAATAGGTAATTTGGTGTCCCATAAGACTTAAAAGCTTCAACATTAACGGGATCTACAAAAATTTGTAAACTATCCAAGTGCAGTACAAAACTGGCATGCGAAATAGGCGAAATTTTAACGGCCGAGTGTGCTTGGTCATGAGTTTTAGTTGCAGTTTCTGTTTTAGCACGTGGCGTTGTGTCGGGTTCATCGTTCGGTGTGTTTGTGTTTGATGGTTGGCAGGCTAATAAAGTTAGCATCGCCGTGAGAAAGAAGAGTTGTTTCATAATCATCTAAATTAAGCTGTTAGTGTTTAAATTGTATAAGTAGGCTTACGCATTTTACACAAGTTAGTAAATTGATACCACTTATTGATTAAGCTTAAAAGCTTTAAATTATACTTAACACATTCATTAATAATGGTTTAACAGGTATTTAGGTCCTAATGAAGTCATGTGTGGTTAAGTGACTCATAATATGAAGTCCAAAAAATGCACTATAATTTATTGATTTATCAGGGGATTAAATATGTATATTTGAAGCCTTACTAGTATCTTGTCTTACAAGCTTATGAATAAAAATCAGTTAAGGAATTTATGGTATGCCTTATCGGCTAAGCAACGATTTGCTTTAAGGAAAATCTACTATTTTCCAGTTGATGCGTGGGATTATCTAACCGGAAATACACATAAATATGTGCCTGCGAGAGGTTCTATTTATACGGGTTCTCCAGCTGATGCTAAAAAATTTGTAGCTCAGAGCTATCAGCAACTACAGTTATTAAAAGATTATATTAAGCTTCAACCTGATGATGCGGTGCTGGATATCGGAAGCGGTATTGGGCGAACAGCGATATCACTCACCGACTATTTAACGCCTCACGGACGCTATGAGGGTTTTGATGTGGTTAAATCTGGGGTAGAGTGGTGCCAATCGAAAATTCAGCAGGATTTTAAACACTTCACCTTTACTTACGTTCCACTGTTTAATGATTTATACAATAATTCTACCTTAAAAGCAGAAGACTTCAGTTTTCCTTATGCACAAAATCAGTTTGATAAAATCTTTTCGTTTTCAGTTTTCACTCATATGCAGCTTCACGAAATCGACCATTATTTGGGACAAATTCACCGGGTGCTAAAAGGCGACGGACTCGCTTTTTCAACATTTTTTCTATATGACGATAACAGTGAAGCCCATATTTCTCAACCTCATGGCTTTAGTTTTCCGGTAAAAAAACAAGGCTATCGGTTAATGAGCGAAAAGGTAAAGTCGGGTAATATTGCGATTCACAAAGACCAACTCAAGGCTATGATGGCCAAGAACAACCTAGCGGTGGTCGATATTTGCGATGGCTTCTGGAAAGGGACTCAAGCGGCAGTCGAATACCAGGATATCGTCGTGTTTAAAAAACACTAAAAACACTCACTTTTTTCTTTGATGCTCACTACAGCTAAAGGTCTTAGCTCATTATTGTTGTGCATCCTATGAACCTTATTTATTAATCGCGGTTTAAACAACATACATTTTAGTTTTTCTAAAGTGTTGATTTTGCAATACTATAATAATCAGTGAGTTATACGTGTGATTACAGTAACTATTTAAAAAATTAAATGAAAACACAAACTGAATAAACAATTTTTGCATCTTTGTTAGTAGCTTACTGTAGGCTAGTGACAGTGAGTGTTTTATACTAATAAGGTCGTGCTAGCCGGCCAATAAAATCATTGTATTATGATTAATGTTAAACGGGTTCAAAAAGTGAACCCACAGGAGCCTGATGGCCCACGAAAGTTTCATGCCAGAGCACTGCAAAGTGGTGTGGCGAATTTAGACGAGTTAGCCTTGCTTAGCGCTAAACAATCAAGTTTAAGTAAAGCCGACTGTTATGGTGTCATTATCGCTTTACTAGATGCGATTGTGTATCGGTTAAATGAAGGCGATAAAATTGAACTTGGCCATTTAGGCGATTTTAAAATTTCGGTAAGTAGCGAAGGTGTAGCGACCGAAGACGAATTTAGTGTCGCGCAAATAAAAAAGGCGCGAATACTATTCACGCCTGGAAATGATCTTAAAGGTTTACTTAATAACTTAAAGTACAAGCAAGTCAGTTAAGCAGATCTTTGTCACGATCGAACGCCCTGTTTAAGTTGCCGCTTAAACGGGGTTTTTTATGTTTTTTGCTAAAATTGAACCGTTTCAAACTAAAAATGAACCGCAGCAAATGCTTAAGCGAACTGTTTCATTTAACTAAGTGAACCGCTTCAAATATAAATCGAAGCCTTTCAGTTAAAGTCCATCCTATGTAACGCAACTAAAACACCTTAGTCAATTGTAGGTTTTAAACTAAATCTAAGATCTTAAACTATTAAAGTAACAAATATAGGATTAAAAACTAGCGCATCAAAACTAAAAAAAACTCAAATACTTCTAAGGGGCATGACCCCTTGGTTTTTATCTATCACTTTGTACGCATTAATTTGTATACTGTAGACTTGGTCATGACGTCTTGTTTTAAATCGTATCACTTCAACTGATGCAGTAAAAAGGCTTGGTATAGCTAGTTATTATTGCGTTTTAAGATGCTTACTATTCGGTTAATGCTAATTTCAGATAAATTCCATTCGTAGCCTTCAAAATCGGTGGTATTTATAAATTGTACCACCACCGCATCAAGGTCATCATGGTATTCGGCGAGGCTTTGGTAGCCCACCACCAAGCCGCCATGCTCATACTTATACGGGTACAGTTCTCGCTCACCGTCATTAAACACAGTCCCATCGTTTAAGGCACGTATGAAGTTACCGACATCTTGAGCCGTGGCCAACATGCCATTTTCCCGTGCTTTAACATCCTCTTCGTAACCCACGTAATAGCCACTCATCACATGGTCTAAGTCCACTTCGTTAATAGAAAAAAAGGTGTGCTGCAAGTTTAGTGGTTTTAAAATATGAGTTTTGATGTATTCGTGGTGGTTATAGCCTAAAACTTGATCCATAATCTTACGCAACAATAAATAATTGGTGTTCGAATAGGCATAGCCTTGGTCGGGTTTAAAGTTAGCGGGTAAATCTAAGGCAAAATCTAGCGCCCGTTTACCATTAGCTTGTTCGTCGGTCCAATAAGCCGGATTATCGGTAAAGTTGGGAATCCCCGAGCGATGTTGAATCATCATCTTTAAGGTAATGTCTTTGGCATATTCTATGCGGCCATTGAGTTCGGGAAGATGGTCGGTGAGGGCATCATCAAAGCTTAAGCGCTTTTCGTTCACTAATTTAGTT
>CBFHKB010000120.1:0-5066 GCA_965656295.1 Psychroflexus sp. | reverse complement strand
AATACAAAGTAAAAAGCGAGTTGTTGGTAATTATAACAGGTCAAAAATCAATCAGTATTTTGGAACTGGAACGAAGCCTTGGATTTCAGCAAGATATTTTGACTACAGAGAAGGGTTTAGCGAAACACCATTTCTAAGTAAAATAAAAGTCTTAACCAATAGTGATATTAAAAATGCTAAATTTAATGTTAGGTTTTATGGTGTCGGTAATAATGGTCAACCCAAAAATCTTATTTTTAATAAACCCATATTTGGAATTGCTAAAAAAGGCAAAAAAAATACAGAAATAGATATTTCAGATTTAAACATACAATTTCCGAAGAGTGGGTTTTTCATTGCGTTTGAATGGTTAATTATTGAGAGGAATAAACATGAATATAGCTACACCAACCTAGGTAGTAATAAAAAATTAATAGGAATATCATACGAGCCTGCTTTTGGAACTATACCAGCTAATACCGATGAAAATAGCTGGATTTTTGAAAAAGGAACATGGCGCAAAATGTTTAAAAACTCTAATGAAGCCTTGAAGAGGTATAAAAACAAATACGACATATTAGCAATTGAATTAACCTTAACAGATTAGATCACTAGTAATTTATGTACTACTAAATCTATAAAACAAATACAAATTACCTAAGCATAAAATTGATTTTTACTTTACTAAATTTAAATATGCAAGTTTATAACTTTAGGTAGTATTTATCAGCGATAGCCTTAAGAACTTTAAACTTCATCAAATCTTCATCGCTTCAAAACTATTCACGGCTTATACTTCATTTCAACTTTAGTTTACCAAAATCTAAGTACTACATAGCAACTTGGATTAGATTTAAAAGAATTCAATATATTTCACGTTTTTAATAAAAATGAGCATATTTGATTTTTGGTAGAATAATATTCAACTTTTATAAACCAATTACATAAACAAAGAAAATCAATGGCTATATGAAGAATTACAAACTAGAAGTTAAATGGGGACTAATTGTTGCCTTAACAAGTATGGCGTGGTTGTTTTTAGAACGAATTGTTGGTTTACACGACACGTATATTGCACTTCATGCCAGCTATACCAATCTAATTGCTATCCCCTATTTTATTATCTATTATTTAGCTCTAAAAGATAAAAGAGATAAGTTTTATGACGGTAAAATTAGTTTTAAACAGGGGTTTAAAACAGGGGTAATTATTAGCTTGATCTATACAATTTTGGTCCCAATCTGTTTATTTGTAAGTTTAAACTACATCACGCCAGATTATTTTAAAAACGCTATTAACTACGCCATTGAAAATAAGTTGATGCAAGCGAGTGAGGCTAAGGCTTATTTCAGTTACGATAACTATGTGTTTATTAGCATGGTTAGTGCGCCTCTTTTAGGGGTAATGACTTCTTTTATTATGAGTCTAATTTTAAAGAGTAAAAGAAAACAAAGTGTTCAATCATAAAAGAGAAAATTAATTTAAAATCACCTCACTGAAATTAGCTTTGATATTAAGAGCCTTATTTGAAGAAGTTTGTGGAGAATTTTGGTAAATATTTGTGTCGTAGCCTTTAGTGACTTTAAAGTCTAAATCATTTTTAAGATTTAAGCGTGATAATTTTGAATTCATGTAAAAGTTATAATTAACATTTGGTAAAGTTAAATTGGCTTTAGAGTTCTTAAGATTGATATCAATTAAATTAAAGTTTGAATTGATTTTTGTGATAGTCAAATCACTAAAAGACCCCTCAATAATAGCCTGATTTACAACTTCTCCAATCGAAACATTGGAAGTTTTCGAACTCAAAACTAAATGATTAACTGTAACAATTTTAGTGTTTTTGGAGTAGGACAAATTGAGGTTTAAAGATTCAGCTTGGTCAATATTTACTCTAGAATGTGAAGCTCTAATTATATTGTTATTTCCGTGTAAATTTGATAATTGCAAACCTGAATAATTCAGGTTTGCTTTCATATGATTAATACTAGCAATTTTAAGTTGACTGCGCTTTACATTCAAATCTAGTTTAGCGTCTTTAGGAATTTTAATGATGATTTTTGTTTTAATTTTATTCCTAGCCTCGTAGTAAATAACATTATTTTTCACTGGCTTTAAGTCTTTTTTGAGTTTTCGTAACGCCGGCCTTAATTCTTCCTTAAGCTTATAGGTGATTACTCTAAGTGAATCTTTTATCCCGCTTTCCTTCCACTCTTTTGCAAATTGTTCTTGCCATTCTTTTATATCTTGTTTAAAATCAGAATCCATAAAATAAGCTTTGATACTATCTTGAAACTTAATCAAGTATTCTTTCCCTTCTGAATTAAATTTCTCCATATCAAAATCAAGTTCAATCTCCCCTACTGATGGTGGCAAAGGAGGTAGCGGAGGCACTGGAGGTGCTGGCGGTGTCTTTTGAGGTCCTCTAAACGTAGTTTCTCTACCAAAAGCTTTTCTAGCACCACGATAGTTAAAATCAGATCGCATACGTCCAGATTGTATCTTAACTTTTGTTGAATTTCCAAGTGCTTCAAAATTAAAATTATCTAATATTTTTTGATTTAGTTCTTGGTCTTCACCATCAACAGTTACCACAGCTTCAACCTCTACACGGTTTTTATTCCAAGTTTCTATGGTGATTTCTGCATTAGCGATGTTTAGACTAACCTCAGCTGTTTTAGAGACATTAAAGCTCTCTTTAAAAGTTTTGCTTGTTTGTGCTAAAGCCGTGAGGCTTATTAAAAAGCATAAACTACATTTGATAACGTGAATTGTTTTCATTCTTGTCTTGTTTTAAATTATTCAACTTTTCTTTTAAATCTTGAAGCAATTCTAATCTAAGTTGTAAATTTTCAATCATAGCATTGATAACCTCTTCTGTTACACCAAATTCGTTTAAGTCGTGTTCTAAATCATCATAAGCACGGTTAATAACAGTAAGCTCTTCAATATAACTATTCACTAAAAGCTCGTGTTCAGGCGAAATATCTATCGTGGCTAGCTCCAATTTAATTGATGCCGTATAATAATCTTCAATCGTTTTGAGTTCTGGTGAAACGTCGCCTAAACTAATTTGTGTTGAGTTAGCAGATGGAATTGGATTTTCTGCAATCGATAAGTTCAAATTGGTAAGAATTAAAACCGTACTGATTACAGCAACTATAGCCACTGCAGCAAGTTTTAGGTATATCATCTTAGTTGAAGTCTCTTCGTACTCAAACTCAGCTTGTAAACGTTCTTTAAACTTAGCTTCATGTCCTACAGACATCTTGTTTTTAGCTGAACTAGAGGCACTATAATTAAAATCTTTACGCAAATCTTTCATGTCTCAACTGATTTAAGTGTTCTTGTAATAGTTTTTTTCCGCGATGAAGTAATGTCCTTGAATAATTTGATGTTATGCTAAGAATAACTGAAATCTCATCGTGATCATAACCTTCAATCAAATACAATTTAACAACTGTAGCATATTTATCGGGTAAAGATTCGATGGCTTCCACAACATCATCTGCAGACAAATCGTCTGAAACCTCCCAACTTTCGCTACGATCTTCGCTTAACTCTAAATTGTAATCATCAATAGAATCATCATATCTTAATTTACGATAATAATCAATGCTTTGATTAATAACAATGCGTTTTAGCCAAGCGCCAAAAGTGACATCATCCTTAAAATTATCAATGTTCTTAAAGGCTTTTATAAAAGCTTCTTGAGTGGCATCTTCAGCCAAGTCCTTCTGCTTTAAATAACGCATAGCCACTCATAACATCGCATCACAATATTTATTATAAAGCTTTAGTTGTGCTTTTGGTTTTCGCTGTTTACAATCGCTTACTAACTTGGTTGTCAACACGCCGGCAGTGTTATTAAATTAAAATTGCTTCACCTTAAGTACGTAAACATTACTACAGTGTTACAAACTTTAGGTAGATTTTATAATTTATTTAAAATTTGACATTTAAATTTACCATAAAAAAAATGAAGTTCACCTATCATAATGCCAATAATCGCGGGAAGTCTAACTTAGGGTGGCTTAAGTCTAAACACAGCTTTAGTTTTGGGCAATTTTTTAATCCAGAGTTAACCAACTTTGGCTTATTACGAGTCTTAAATGATGATCAAGTTGCACCAAAAATGGGTTTTGGAAAACACCCGCACCAAAACATGGAAATTGTGTCAATCCCCTTAAGTGGAAGTTTAAAGCACAGGGATAGTATGGGGAATGAAACCATCATTAAAAAAGGAGAAATACAGGTTATGAGTGCGGGAACTGGTATTGAACATAGCGAGTTTAATAACAGTATGAGTGAACCTGTTCACTTCTTGCAAATTTGGATTTTCCCAAATGAAAGTCAACTTGAGCCCCGTTACGACCAGCAACTCATTCCTTCAGATATTTCTAATAAATTTTCACAAATATTATCGCCTGACCCTAACGATGAAGGAGTTTGGATTCACCAACAGGCCTGGATGAATCTGGGGAAATTTACAGAAGATACTATTACAGAATTTAAAATACACGAAACAAATCACGGCCTATACATATTTATGCTCGAAGGCGAAGCTGAAGTAGCCGAACAACACTTAGGAAAGCGCGATGCTATTGGTCTTTGGGATACCACATCGTTTACCATAAACGCCAAAAAAGGAGCTGAAATTTTAACCATTGAAGTGCCGATGAAATAAATGCAACAACAGATAAACATATTTTGGTTTAAACGTGACATAAGATTAGAAGATAATGAAGCTTTGTGGCATGCTGTAAATTCTTCAAAACCTTGCTTATGTTTATACTGTTTTGAAGATATCGTTTTTAATGATGCTCATTATAGTTCGCGACATTTCAACTTTATTAAACAATCTCTACATGAGTTAAATAATTTACTGAGTAGTTACCAAACACGTGTTTTAGTAGTCCATGCAAATGTGATTGAGTTACTTGAACGAATAAGTAAGCAGTATCAAATTTCAGCTTTATATTCTCATCAAGAAACAGGTTTAAACTGCACATACGAACGTGATAAACAAGTGCTTAACTACTTAAAAAGCAAAGGTATTAAGTGGCATGAGTTTCAAAATAATGGTG
>CBFHKB010000119.1:0-5383 GCA_965656295.1 Psychroflexus sp. | reverse complement strand
CAAAGTGACTTCTATATACATATTGGGATTCATGAAACTTTTATAGCTGGTGGGTTTTACAAGCCAAATTCAACCCATCTAAAAAGTATTCGCCAAGCAATTGATTTTAATGGTGATACCTTCAAAGCAATCTTACAGCAAACTGATTTTAAAACTAATTTTGGAGGTCTTTTTGAAGTTGAATCTTTAAAAAATGCCCCTAAAGGTTTTTCAAGTTCGCACGAGCATATAGATTTACTAAAACACAAAAGCTATGTTGCAGAGCAAGGATTTAGCAAAGAATTATTATATTCTGATCAGTTTGAGTCATGGCTCATTGAGCAATACCAACTAATGTTACCGTTTAGAAATTACCTTAATCAGGCTGTAACGGTTTAAGCTTCCTACTTATGTATTGGCAGACTTGGTGTGTTGCTCCTTTGTGTTCAACAATATACTGTGAAGCATTATGTCCCATTTTTTTTCGCAGCTTTGGGTCCTCAAGTAATTGATCTAATTTATGTTTTAAGTCATTTGCATTAGCAACATCAAATGCAGCATTTGCATTAATTAAGGCTTCGGCTTCTGGAAATTTTTGGTGGTTACAGCCAAATAAAACTGGCACTCCAAATGTGGCGGGTTCTAAAATATTATGCAGGCCGGTTTTTCCCATAGCACCACCAACGTAGGCTACTTCAGCATAGCTGTATATTTTTGTTAACAATCCAATACAATCAACTACCAATACTTCAGATCTCTTCTTATCTTTTGATTTTTTTAAGTTGGTCCAGGTCGTTTTGCTTACAGTAATGGCGTCTACAATAGCTTCAATATGTGGTTGATCAACTTTATGTGGGGCTATGATTATTTTGGTATTTTGTGACGATTTATTAATATAATCAATTAGTAACTTTTCATCTTCAGGCCAAGTACTTCCAAACACGAGGCAAGCTTGTTCATCCACAAACGCATCAAGTTCAGAAATTCGATTATCATAAGACAACTGTTGGTAAACACGGTCAAATCTTGTATCGCCCGAAATGATAACAGACCTTAACCCAAGTTTTTTAGCCATATTTAAGCTAGCTTCTGTCTGCACAAAACAATGGTCAAAGCTGTTTAACGCCTTTAAAAATAAACCACCATACGATTTAAAATAAATCTGATTTCTAGAAAACTGAGCTGATACTAAAATGCTAGGGATCTTAAATTCTCGAATGGCTTTCATCATATGCGGCCAAACCTCATATTTAATAATAATTGCCATTTTTGGCTTTAATATCTGCATAAAGCGGTTCATATCTGTAGGCGTGTCAATTGGCAGGTAAGTTGTCGCATCAAGGCGTTTATCATCGTGTTTGATATCGTATCCAGAAGGGGAAAAAAAACTAACTACTACTTCATGTTGTTGCCGTTTCAGGTGCTCGATAATCGGGACAGCTTGTTCATATTCACCTAAGGAAGCAGCATGAATCCAAATAGGAGAAGAGAGATGAGAAGTATTTTGCTCTAAGTGTTCAAATAGATTTTGGCGACCCTTGTAAAACTTAGCTAAGCTTTTATTAAAGACTGCTAAAACAGGAAGAATTTTTTTAAAAATAGAAATTAATAGTGTGTAAATCACTGCTAAAGTTTGCGTAAAAATACAGCTTTACCTAAAAACGATTGCAATACGAAGCCTTATTTTGTATTTTTGAAATTATAAACAATTTTCATGAAAAATCTTCAAATGGTTGACCTTAAAGGTCAATACGCTCAAATAAAATCTGAAGTAGATCAAGCTATAATCGAAGTAGTCGACTCTACAGCATATATAAACGGTCCAGCCGTAAAATCCTTTCAGTCTAATTTAGAATCTTATTTAGACGTTAAACACGTGATTCCATGTGCTAACGGAACTGATGCTTTACAAATAGCAATGATGGGTTTAGGCTTAAAACCTGGCGATGAAGTTATTACAGCCGATTTTACTTTTGCTGCTACAGTTGAAGTTATCGCCCTTTTAGGTTTAACACCCGTTTTAGTTGATGTTGACCCAGACACCTATAATATAGATGTTGAAGCTGTAAAACAGGCAATCACTCCCAAAACTAAAGCCATTGTACCAGTTCATTTATTTGGTCACGTGGCCAATATGGATGAAATTATGTCTATTGCAAAAGCACATGATTTAAAGGTGATTGAAGATAATGCGCAAGCCATTGGTGCCAATTATACGTTTAAAAACGGCGATGTAAAAAAAGCTGGAACTATTGGAGATGTTGGTGCAACATCTTTTTTTCCATCTAAAAACTTGGGTTGTTATGGTGACGGTGGTGCTATTTTTACTAATAACGACGATTTAGCCCATACCATTCGAGGTATTGTTAACCATGGTATGTATAAACGCTACCATCATGATGTGGTTGGAGTGAATTCTAGATTAGATAGTATTCAAGCCGCTATTTTAGATATTAAATTAAAGCATTTAGATCGCTACAACAACCGCCGTCAAGAAGCGGCAAGAGCTTATACTAAGGCTTTACAAAATCACGAGGCGATTATTACACCAAAAACCTTTACTCACAAATCTTGTGATGTTAAGTGCAGTATTTGTGATACTTGTGACTGTCACGTGTTTCACCAATACACTTTGAGAATTACCAATGGTAAACGAGATGTCTTAGCACAATATTTAGGTGAAAAGGGTATTCCGTTTGGAATTTATTATCCAATTCCACTTCACCAACAAAAAGCTTATGTCGATTCACGTTACAACGAAGCCAATTTTAAAGTAACCAACCAATTGGTTAATGAAGTGATATCTTTGCCAATGCATACCGAATTAAGTCAAGAGCAAATAAAATTTATAACAACAACTATTTTAGAGGTTGTATAGGTTAATCTAAATATTAATCTTAAATGGATATCTTTTTAGAGGATTTTAGTCTAACTCTGTTAGTTTGGCAACTACTTATTTTAGCCATTGGAGTTCTTTGGCTTTATTTGTTGATTGATATTTTAAGACATCGATTTAGAGGGAATGAGAAAGTGTTGTGGTTTCTAACGGTGTTTTTTATTCCCTTTTTAGGCTCATTGCTTTATTTGGTATTAGGCAAATCTGGTCAACTTAAGAAGTCATAGACCTCATTTTTTAGCGTAGCGTCTCTGTTTAGCATAAAAGCTTAACACCCCAAATACAATCACAAATACAGGTAATACAAGCAGGTAGATTAATTGCCATTTTAATTTAGAAAGCTTTAGTGAGTCAGAATCTAAGTTGGCTGTTTTAATCGACTTGTTTCTTAACTTAACTAAGTCTTGATCGGCTAGCATATAGTTGACTAGATTTATAAAAAACTGTTTGTTGCCATACACTTGACCAGAAAACCGATCGAATCCTAATGGAATAATTTCACCGTTATTAAATTCATTTTTAATTAAATCCCCATCGCTTATAAATGCTTGTTGCGTGGGTTTACTTTCTTCTAAATTGGTTTCTAGCTTAAATGGCTTCAGTCTATTTTTATAAGCCGACTTAAATTGACCTTGCTTTAGAACTGCTAAGTTTAACCGATCATCATTTAAGGTTTTAGGGTCAGGTTTGGTTTTAACCTCTTCTAGACTAATTAAAGTTGGTGTTCCTATTTTTGCTGATAAGGGCGAACTTTGTAATAAAATTTGTGTACGAAGGTTGTCTTTTAAAGTGTCTATGGGATTTGTAAAATCAAATTTTACAGGGCTAAGATTTCTATTGATGGGATGCGGCCTATTGCGTTGTGATAATGGTGAGTAGAACCAAGGAAATTGATTTATTTCTGTATTTTGAGCTTCTCCAACAGCTAAATTAATGGGAGCACAATACAGGTCTTTAACAAGTTCAGGATTAACCCTTATTCCGTAACTGAAAAATAAATCATATAAATTTAAATCTTTTGGCAAAGCTATACTTTGGCCTGTTTTTAAGAGACTATCTTGATCAATAGCGACATGTTCGGTAAGCCAAATGGCTTTACCACCTTGCATAATATATTGATCTAAAAGATATTTTTTAGGTTCTGAAAATGAGTTTTGCGGTTTGGCATCAATAATTAAATCGTACTCGCTTAACTGATTGTAAGTTTTTACCGCTGAGACTTCAACCGAATCTAAGGTGAAGGCCGCTAAGTAATAGTATTCTTTTAAACTTTTTAAAACATCGGCTATATAGACATCTTGCAGTTCATTCTGCCCCTTAATAATAGCGATTCTTTTAGACTTATTTTCGCTTACAATTTTTAGTGCATTGCTTATTTGGTACTCTAATTCTTCAATAGAACTATTAATTAATTCCTCTTGATTAGCTTGATTATTATCGCTGATTAACTTTACAGGAAAGCGTTGATTTCCATATGAAATAACGGCCCAAGGGAAAATAATTTTTTCAGACATTTCTCCGTTTTTAAGTTGGTTAAGAACTTTTGGAGACATGCCGTTTTCATAAAAGCTGTTGGCCACCTGCATAGCGTCATCGCTCTGGCTAACAGGATTTATAAAATTAAATTTAATAAGAGAATTGTAAGCGGCATATTCTTCTAACAAATAGCCTATTTCTCGCTCTAAGCGTTTGTAATTACTGGGTAAATCACCTGTTAGAAACACTTCAACTAGGACTTGTTTTTCTATGGGTCTTACAAGATTTTTAGAATAGTCGGATAAACTGTAACGTTTATTTTGGGTAAAATCTTGACGTAAAAACATCTGTGAAGCTAAAGCGTTAACTAACACAAAAGCGAGTAATACCCAGGCTATATGTTTAATGTGCTGCTTCATTAAGATTTTAATTGTTTAATTTTTAAACGTGTAAATTCATTAAAAACAAGGGCTAAACTAATCAAGTAAATTAGGTTTCTTGTATCTACAACACCACGGCTTAAGGCTTTGTAATGAAAGTTAAGGCTCAGATATTCAAGGGCATAAACCTCAGAACCTAAAAGTTTAAAATTACTGATTCCATAAAAGGCAAAGAACAATAGCAAGTTTAAAAATACAGCTATCATAAAGGCTGTAATTTGATTTTTAGTGAGCACAGAACTAAACAAGCTGATACTAATAAAAGTAAAAAGTAAAAGACAAATTCCAACGTATGAGGTCGCGATTGCACTATAGTCTATTTGATGTGTATACTGTTTGAGTTCTGAAATTCCATAGATGTACATCAGTGTTGGGAGTAAAGCTAAGAGGCTTAAACTAAAAGCACCTAAAAATTTACCATACACCAACGATCGAATTGAAATAGGTTTGGTTAGTAGTAATTCTAAGGTCCCTTGTTTACGTTCTTCACTAAAACTTCGCATACATATCGCTGGAACAAGGAAGATAAAAATCCAAGGTAAGAGTTCAAAAAAAGGAGTTAAGTTGGCATAGCCTGAATCAAAAATATTAA
>CBFHKB010000118.1:0-5459 GCA_965656295.1 Psychroflexus sp. | reverse complement strand
TAAACAGTATAGAACTGCTTGAGGAAAGTGAAACTACAAGTATAAACATAACGGATTGGACGCAAAACGCTTATGACGCAATGAACGACGACTTTAATAGTCCGGTTCTTATTGCCCACCTATTTGAAGCAGTAAAATTTATAAACAACGTAAAAGCCAATAAAGCTCAGATAACATCACAAGATAAACTGCTTTTATCCAAGACCATGAATAGCTTCACATTTGATGTTTTAGGATTGAAAACCTTACAAAACCTTAACCACGAAACAGATTCACATCAAGAAATTGATGGTGTTATGGAAATCCTAATTGATATACGTAATAAAGCAAGAGCTAATAAAGACTTTAAAACCTCCGATTTGATTCGTGACCAGCTCCTAGAGAAACGCATAGAGCTGAAGGACACGAAAGACGGAACTGAGTATTCAATTACAAAATAAATGAAGTTACGAACGATTTTGATCTTCCCATTTCTAGTGTTTATCAAAATTTACCAATACCTTATTTCTCCAGTTTTAGGTTCTAATTGTAGATTTGAACCTACGTGTTCGCACTATACAAAACAGGCTCTACAAAGGCATGGGTTATTAAAAGGTTTATATTTGTCCGTAATAAGAATTTCTAAATGTCATCCTTGGGGAGCATCAGGTTATGATCCTGTTCCTCAAGCCAAAGAAAAAAGAAAACCATCATGATACAAGCCATTACTTGGGATCCATCACTCGGTATAGAACTCGGGTTTTTCACCATACGATATTACAGCTTAATGTTCCTTATCGCTTTTAGCTTAGGGTTTTACATCATGAAGCATATCTATAAAAAAGAAGGTATTGACCTTAAGTATTTAGATCCTTTATTTATGTATGCCGTAATCGCAACATTACTAGGAGCAAGATTGGGACATGTTATATTCTATCAAACAGAATTAATCACTCAAGACCCCTTATCCATTTTTCTACCGTTTAGGTTTGTTCCAGAAATAGAGTTTACCGGCTTTCAAGGCTTAGCAAGTCACGGAGCGACCATAGGTATAGCAATAGCGATGTACATGTATAGTAAAAAGGTAATTAAAAAACGCATGGCTTGGATATTAGATCGGGTTGTTTTACCTATTTCTATTGGAGGCATGTTTGTACGTATTGGCAACTTTCTCAATTCTGAAATCATTGGTGAAGCCACACATAGCAGTTATGGCGTAGTCTTTAAGCAATTAGGTGAAAACTTTCCAAGACACCCGGCACAATTGTATGAAGCTACTGGTTATTTGATATTATTTATAGTGTTATGGGTACTTTACCACCGCACACAAATTAAACAACAACAAGGGTTTTTATTTGGCTTATTTTTTACTGTACTATGGGGCGTTCGGTTTATTGTAGAATTTGTAAAAGAGCCACAAGTTGAACAGCGCGCAGACTGGATCATTAACACAGGACAATTATTAAGCCTACCCATGCTTAGTATAGGGATTATCATCATGATTATCGCACTTAAAAGAACTCAAAAATCAGCCTAGCTAAAGCTGAAATTAAACGCGTCACATTTCTCTATAATACCTAACTTCTAAAACTCTTCTTAGCTTCAGGCTTATTTGTGCTAAATAAGTAAGCTTGTATGCAACCGATAATAAGTTTAAGTCAAAAAATACTAACTTTAGTATTAACTCTAATAGCCGCTTAAAGTAAGGGATAAACTAAAGCTAATTGGAGCTGCAAAAAATTCCCTAGTTAACTGAATTTAAATTTGTGGTTTAAGTGTTGAAGGGTACATCTATGAACTTCAACAAAAAATGTATCCCACACGCATAAGTAATAACAGTTGTTAAATAGAAGAATGTATCGATGAACTTAGCCATCTATCGTATCTATAATAAAAAAACACCTAACAAGTAAACTTGTTAGGTGTTTCACGTATAAAATCGAGGTTTAACTTAAGCTTTTACCTCTTCATTGTCGTCTTCTTTAGACTTATCAGTTAGATCAATTCCTTTTTTCTTCACTGTATCAAACATAACAGGTGTAGCAATAAAAATCGAAGAATAAGTACCAATAACAACACCAATAATTAAGGCAAACATAAAGCCTCTAATGCTATCACCACCAAAAATAAAGATAGCAACAAGCACAACTAAAGTGGTTAACGAGGTATTAATCGTTCTACTTATTGTACTACTTACCGATTTATCAATTACTTTTTCCATCTTCCAGGACTTGTGTTCATTAAAAAACTCTCGAATTCTATCAAACACAACCACGGTGTCATTTAACGAATACCCTATTACTGTTAAAATAGCAGCGATAAAGGCTTGGTTAATCTCTAGGCTAAATGGCATAACATTATAAAGCAAAGAAAAGGCTCCTAAAACTAGTATCACATCGTGAGCAACAGCTACAACAGCTCCTAAACTAAACTGCCAACGTCTAAAACGAATTAAAATATAAAGGAATACTACAAATAAAGAGCCGAAAATCGCATAAAAGGAGGCCGACTTAATATCATCAGCAATGGTTGGACCTACCTTAATGGCAGACATAACACCAAACTTCTCAGTTTCTGTATTACCACCTTCAACACTAAAATCGCTGTAGGTTGTCCCTTTTGGAAGGTAAGACTGAAATGCTTCATACATTTTTTCTTGTATTTCAACATCAATCTCAGAACCCTCATTATCTATTTTGTAATTTGTAGTTACTTTTAATTGGTTAGCTGATCCATAGGTTTTAGCTTCAGCACTACCCAAAACAGCAACTAAATCTTGCTCTAACTCACTTGGATTTACGTTTTGATCAAATCGAACGGTATAAGTTCGGCCACCTACGAAATCAACACCTTGATTAAGACCATTAACGAATAAAGACCCAATACTACCTAATAGTAATACGGCAGAAATGGCGTAAGCTACTTTTCTCTTTTTCAAGAATTGAATATCAATATTCTTAAAGAGATTTTTAGTAATTGATGTAGAAAATGGTAGAGATTTCCCTTTTTTACCACCACCGTCTATAAATAAACGGGTAATAAAAATAGCAGTAAATAAAGAGGTTAAAATACCTATTAATAAGGTAGTAGCAAAACCTTTAATTGGGCCAGTCCCAAAAGTTAATAATATGATACCTGTAAGACCAGTGGTCACGTTGGCATCTAAAATAGATGAAAGTGCGTTTTTAAATCCATCTACAATAGCATCAACCTGTGATTTACCACGTTGTATTTCTTCACGAATACGTTCAAAAATAAGCACGTTGGCATCGACAGACATACCGATGGTTAAAACAATACCCGCTATACCAGGTAAGGTTAAAACAGCACCTAAACCAGACAAGACACCAAAAATAAACAAGATATTAACAACTAAAGCAACATCAGCGTAAAGCCCTGCTTTACCGTAATAAACAACCATCCAAATAAGTACAAAGACCAAGGCAATAATAAACGAATTGATACCGCTATCTATGGCTTCTTGACCTAATGATGGTCCTACAATTTCACTTTGAACAATATCAGCTGATGCAGGAAGTTTACCAGCTCTTAAGACATTAGCTAAATCTTGTGCCTCTTGTATGGTAAAGTCACCTGTAATTTCACTTCGGCCACCTGTGATAGCACCAGAAGTAACACCAGGAGCAGAGTAAACCGTATTATCCAAAACAATGGCAATTTGCGTTCCCTGCTGGGATGCTCTACCCGTCATCGCTTCCCATATTTTGGCGCCACGGCCGTCCATTTGCATGCTTACAGCTACTCGACCAACTTGATCATACGTTTGTTGTGCATCTGTAATTACAGAACCACTTAATTGAGGCTCATCATTTCGATTATTTTTTAAAGCGTAAAGATCAACAACCTCACTATTCTTAGCTGGTTTACCCCATGCAAATTGAACATATTTCTTATCAGCAGGAATAATAGCTCTAACTTGAGGCATTGCCAAATAATCATTAATTTGAGCAGTATCCTTAATTGCAAACGATGCAATAACTGGGCTTTGTGGCGATCCAACATTTTGGACTAAGCTTAAAAGCGGATTTGTTTTAGCAACATCTGTAGAGTCTTCTGAAGATGAAATTAATTCCTCAATATCATCGGTTTGTGCTGATATCGTATCCGTTGAAGTAGAATTACTTTCATCGTCAATATTTAAAGCACTTGCAACAGTTTTATCAGCTGAAACTATAAATTGCTGAAAATCTCTAGCTTGGTATACATCCCAAAACTCAAGTTGAGCCGTACTTTGAAGTAAAGTTTTTATTCGACTAATATCTTTAGCCCCTGGTAATTCAACGAGTATGCGTCCTGAATCTCCTAGACGTTGGATGTTAGGTTGAGTTACTCCAAATTTATCGATACGTTCTCTGAGAACTTCAAATGCAGAAGTGATACTCTCATTTATTTTACGTCTAATAATCGGTTTAACTTGATTATTAGTCATATTAATATCTATTTCTTCTAAATCACGCGTTGCAAACACATTCGGAGAAGCTAGAGAGGCTCCTTCTATTAGGTCAAATGCCTCAAAAAATAAATCAATAAAAGGATCTTGACTATTGGTTCGAGCTGCTTTAGCCTCTTGTAAGGCTTGGTTAAATTTAGGATCTTTGGTATTATTGGCAAGACCTTTTAGTAAGTCAGGAACCGAAATTTGCAAGATCACGTTAATACCACCTTTAAGGTCCAATCCTTTATTGAGTTCTTTATCTTTGGCCGTTGCGTATGTAACTCCGGCGAAGACAGGCTCACTAGCGATAGAATCTAAATAATTTTGGACTTTGGCATCTCGTTTTTCTGCATAGTTCTCTACAGATTCTGGAATGCTTTGCGTAGCAAATTCTTCTGCTTTACCTTCAACATCATTTGCGATAAATGTAAACGAGAGTTGGTAAATACTTACCAAACCGAATAAGATTGCAAATAATTTTATTAATCCTTTGTTTTGCATTAGTTAATTTATTAGTGTAAGTGTTCTAAAATCGGACAAATATAGCGTTTCGATATAGAAATGACAATTATTTTTTTAAAGATAATTTAAGACATTCCCAACGGCTACAAAAAAGCCCGAATTTTAATAAATTCGGGCTTTAAGACAAGTATATGTTTTTAAAGGTCTAAAAGAGCATTTGTTTTTTTAACTCCTTCAGCACTTTCTTTTAATTTCGCTAACTCTGCATCAGTTAAATCTAATTCTACTATTTTTTCAATACCATTTTTCCCAAGAATAACTGGTACACCAATACAAATATCAGATAAACCGTACTCACCATTTAATAACGTAGAACATGGGAACATTTTTTTCTGATCGCAAGCTATAGATTGTACTAGAGATGAAACCGCAGCTCCTGGCGCATACCACGCACTGGTTCCTAACATTTTAGTTAGCGTTGCACCGCCAACCTTTGTATCTTCAGCAACTTTCTGTAAGCGATCTTCGCTCAAGTATTCGCTCACTCTAACACCATTTCTTG
>CBFHKB010000117.1:0-5530 GCA_965656295.1 Psychroflexus sp. | reverse complement strand
AACTGGCTGTAGTCCTGTTAATGCTGAGTTTTTTGGAGAAGAGTATTATGGTGCTATTGCTCCCATTGCTCCCATTGAATACCAAGGTCGTACCGCTGTTTTAACAGCATCCACAACAATTAATCCAGGGGAGGTATATAATATCAAAATGATAATCGCCGATCGTGGTGATAGTCAATATGATTCCGCTATTTTCTTGTCTGCTGGTTCTTTTGATTTTGGCACGGTAGATTTAGGAACAGATATCTTGGTCGAGAATGAAAATGCTCTATGTAGAGGAAGTGAAATCACTCTAAATACTGGTCTAGAGTTATTTCAAGGTTCAAGTGTCCAATGGTTTAAAGATGGTGTTTTGCTTCCAGGAGAAACTAGCGTGAATCTGGATGTAAATGATGAAGGATTTTATAGAGTGCTTTATACCTACTCCACAGGATGTATTACCGAAGATGTAGTGGAAGTCGAATTTTTACCAACACCGCTCATTGAAAATATTGACCCACAAGACTTGTTTTCATGTGAAGGGGGAACGTTTAATTTGAGATTAAACGATAGTAACATAGTAGGGGTTAGCGGTAATTTAAGTGATTTTCAAATTTCTTACTTCAACTCGTTAGACAATGCTGAAAATGACATTGATAGAATAATTGATCCTACAAGTTATAGCTTTAATGGGGTGTCTGAAACTATTTATGCTCGAGTAGAAGGCTTAGCCAATAATCAATTAACCGGTTGCGCAGAAGTGACTGAGTTTGTAGTCACCTACCAGGATGTTGAAATATCTCAAAATCTTTCAACTTTAGCTCTGTGTAGTGATTACTCATCCAACCAAATACAATTTGACCTTACAGAAGTTGAGACTGAAGCTTTAGAAGGTCAAGATCCTAACAATTTTGATTTTACGTACTATTTGTCACAGACTAATGCTGAAAATTCAACTGGAGCAATTTCTGCGGCTGATGTGACTAATTATCCAGCAGCTAACGGCACAGAAATATTTATTCGTGCTGATAATACTGACACGCCAGGTTGCTTTGCTATTGGAAGTTTCATTTTAGAAATATACAACGTTAGAATAGGCGATATAACTTCAACAGAGAATCTTTCAGAATGTCAAAATGTTGATTTACAGCAGACAGTTTTTGATCTTACACAAAAGACAGGTATTGCATTAGATGGTCAAAATTCATCAGATTACACTGTGAATTATTTTGAAGATGAGCAAGATGCGCTTCAAAATAATCTTGATAATACCATTGAAAATCCATCTGAGTATAGCTTAACCACTTTAGGGCAACAAGTTATTCATGTATCAGTAACTAATAATGAAAACCCTAACTGTTTTGAGGTCTCTAGTTTTGTTATTGAAGCTTTTGAAACACCTCTTATTGAACAATTACAAAGCTTTCAAGCATGTGGTGATTTTACTTTAACCCAAACCTTTGATTTATCTCAAAATAGCACTTTAGCAATTGGTAATCAAACTGGAAATTATAATGTAAGCTATTACTTAACAGAAGCAGAAGCTAATTCAGGTACAAACTCTTTAACTAGTCAAGGTGTAGATATTAGTAATTATGCTCCTTTTAATGAATCACAAACCATATTTATAAGAATTGAAAACTCTGACTTTTCTGAATGTTATAGCGCTGGACGCTTTGAAATCGACTTATTTAATGTTGATGTAGCAGCAGTTCAAGAGTTAGAGTCATGCATAGATCCGGTTACTGGTGTGGCTGAATTTGATTTAACTCAAAATACTGATTTGGCATTAGGCTCTGAACAAGATGAAACAACACATACGGTAAATTACTTTGATGCTTCTAATAATTTAATCAATAACCCTGAAACTTATCAAGTTACTAGTTCATCGACAGTAACAGTAGAAGTTGTTAACAACACTGATTCCAGTTGTACCGCAACTGATAGTTTTGCACTAGTTATTACCCCACAACCATCTGTGTCTCCAGCTATTGATTTAGAAGTTTGTATTAATTATGATAATGGAGAGGATCCTAGTATAGATTTAAGTGTAAAGGACGGCGAAATCAATGCCCTAGGCACAGGCGATGTAGTGTCTTATTACACCTCTCAAACAGCTTACGATAATGACTCGCCAATAGCTACCCCCGACAACTTTAGTTTACCGCAAGGTCAAACAGAGATGTATGCTGCAGTGATTAATACAGTGTCAGGCTGTCGTTCAGCGGTTACCAGTTTTGGTATTATTAATGTGTTGCCAGAGGTAGACATTAGTAGTTTTAACGGCCGTACAGTATGTATAGATGAAAACGGGAATTTAGTACAAACAGCGACATCACCACCAACGATAGAGACCGGTTTATCGGCGACTGATTATGATTTTGAATGGTATTTAGATGGGGCTTTACTAGCAGGGGAGAGTTCACCAAGCTTAACAGCCGAAGACCCTGGTGTTTATACAGTAGAGGTGACCAATGGGTTAGCGACACAAATCACAAGTTGTGTAAATAGTTCGACAGCAGAAATTATAGAGAGTGGTCAAATAGACTTTGAGTTATCTATTTTAACAGATAGCTTTCAAAATAATGAGCATGGTATAGGCGTTAGTATTACAGAACTTGGATTAGGCGATTATGAATTCAGGTTAGACTATGGCGACTGGTTTGACTTGGAAGAGGGTCAATTAGAATTTATACTAAGTAATGTGCCAGGAGGAGAACATATTGTTACCGCGAGAGACAAGAATGGTTGTGGCGAAGTGTCCAAGGGTATTACCTTTATAGATTATCCAGAGTTTTTTACACCGAATGCTGACGGATATAATGATAGATGGCGATTAACTAGTAGTACGGTGAGTAGTTTATCGGTGAGTTCAGTAGATATATTTGATCGTTATGGGAAACATATTTATCACATAGATCCGTCAGGTTCAGGATGGGATGGGACATACCAAGGAAAAGTCATGCCGTCAGATGATTATTGGTTTATGATAGAATACACCGAGCCACGTACAGGGGAAGAAACCGTATTTAAATCACACTTTACATTAAAACGATAAAATGATATTAAAAAGATTAACATTTTTTGTAGCTACTGTTTTAATAGCTTCAGCAACAAATGCCCAAGAAAGAGGTATTCCAGTTTATAAAGATTATTTAATGGATAATTTATATTTAATACACCCTTCAATGGCAGGGACCTCGGCATACAATAAGGCGAGGCTTACAGCTCGACAACAGTGGTTTGATGTCGATGAGGCTCCTAGCTTACAAACTGGAAGTATTAACGCTAGATTTGGTGAAAATGTAGGTTTAGGTGCAATCTTGTACAATGATTCTAATGGGCGTTTTTCTCAGCAAGGAGGTTACCTCACATTTGCTTACCATATATTGTTTTCAAGAACTACTGTAGATATCAATCAACTTTCTTTTGGTATGAATGTAGGTGTTAATCAAGAAAAATTAGATGAAACAGATATTAATACGATAGATAATCCCGACCCTATTATTTCTGGTGTTCAACAGACAGATAATTATTTTAATATGGATTTTGGTCTTTCTTATTTCTATTTAGATTATTTCCTACATGCAACTGTGAAGAATATAATTCCTCAACAGCGCCAGATTTTTACTGAACTCTTTGAAACAGATAATCAACGTCAATATCTAGTATCCCTTGGGTATACTTATGAACCTGAACTCTCTAATTGGGCTTTTGAACCTTCTACAATGTATCAATACAAGGAAGCAACCGGTGAGTCAAATATTGACATAAATGCTAAAGCTTATTATATGACTAATTTTGGTGTGCTTTGGGGCGGTCTATCTTATCGAAGAAGTTTAGATGCAGCTGAGTTTAATAATGCCTCAGGTGAAATTGAAACAGCAGAAAATTTACAAAATCTATCTCCTTTCTTAGGACTTACGTACAACCGATTTGTTTTTGGTTATATGTACACTTACCAAACTAACTCCATTGTTTTGTCTAACACTGGATTTCACCAGTTAACACTAGGGTATAATTTTGGCGAAAATCGTAGACGTTATAAATGTAAATGTCCAGCAGTAAATTATTAAAAGTCTAAATATTTCATAGTATAACTAGCCTCTTCATTTTTGAAGAGGTTTTTTATGACGTTAAGGTTCTGTTTGTTACTGTAGATTTCAATATTGGCCGATAGGTTATTGATTGATTTTATAAGGTGTTCCTGTTCTAAAACACGCTTTGTTTGTTGTGCTACAGCATAGCCTGAATCAATGATTTGAACTTGGGGAAGTATCTTTTGAATTAACGGCTTTATATAGGGGTAATGCGTACAGCCAAGTACCATATAATCGATATTTGAGTGGTTGAACCTTACTAGTTGTTGTTTAAGCATATTGTAAAAGGACGTGCTTGATGTCGTTCCATTTTCTATAGCTTCTACAATTCCTTTACCTTCGACTTCTACCAGTTTAATGTTTTTGTCTAGTCCCTCAGACGTTTTTTCAAATAGCGCACTGGATAATGTGCCTTTAGTGGCTAGCACACCGATGTGCTTAGTTTTAGACTGTAAGGCCGCAGGTCTTATGGCTGGTTCTATACCAATGAATGGGATCTTATAATTTCTTCTTAGAAAGTTAATACTGTTAGTTGTTGCTGTATTACAAGCTACAACAATTAATTTGACCTTATATTTTTCTATTAATAGTTTAGTGTTTTTGTTACCAAGTCTTATAATATCTTTTCTAGATTTATTTCCGTATGGGGCGTTAATGCTATCAGAAAGATAAACAAAGTTTTCATTAGGTAAAACCTTTATTAGTTCTTTTAGAATAGACGTACCGCCTACACCTGAATCAAATACTCCGATAGCTTGTTGTTCTTTAGACATCTAATTTTACTAAAGTTTTTAAGTATAAACATAAAAAAAGGCTGTCGATTAACAGCCTTTTATTTTAATAATGTGTGTTTTGTTTAGTTAGAAGCATTCACTACGACTAAAACATCATCTAATAAATTGTAACCGTCAGCCATTAATACACCAGCTCCAGTCGATGAGTTTAAAACATAATCATAACCTTTTTCTCTAGCTACTTTTTGAATAGTCTCTCTTGCTTTTTCAAGAATAGGTCTAAATAGTTCCTCTTGTTTTTTCTGTATTTCTTGACTAGCTGTTTGTTGGTATTCTCTAATAGATTGCTCCATTTCCTGTAGCTCTACAGCACGTTTTTCGTTCTCTTCACGAGTCACAGTTTCAGCTTCAGCTTGATACTGTTGGTTTTTCTTTTGTGCTTCTTTAAGTGTAGCGTCAATATCGCTACGGTAGCTTTGCTCCAATTTTTGCAATTGTTGTTGAGCTTCTTTATAACTTGGCATTTTATCTAATAGCTCTTGAACATTTATATGAGCTACTTTAGATTGTGCATGAGTGTTTGAGATTAAACCTAAGCTCAAAGTTAAAGTTAAGCCGATAATTAGTGATTTGAATGTGTTCATTTGTCTTAATTTAGTTTAATGTTTATTTAATTATTTTCTCTAGCTTTATTAATAGAGTCTCTTTTTCTTTTTT
>CBFHKB010000116.1:0-5619 GCA_965656295.1 Psychroflexus sp. | reverse complement strand
ATTTTTTTCTAGCTCATTCATTACCGCTTTCATGCGTTCTTCAAACTGGCCTCGATATTTTGTTCCAGCAACTAAACTGGCTAAGTCCAGAGTTACTAATCGTTTATCGTATAAAATTCTAGAAACTTTTCGACTTACTATTCGAAGAGCTAAACCTTCAGCAATAGCAGATTTACCAACACCTGGTTCGCCAATTAATAAAGGGTTATTTTTTTTACGACGACTAAGAATTTGTGAAACACGTTCTATTTCAGTTTCTCTTCCAACCACAGGATCAAGCTTTCCTTCTTCAGCCATAGCTGTTAAATCACGTCCGAAATTATCTAATACAGGTGTTTTAGATTTCTTCGCACCTTTAGATTTACTAGATGAGTTACCTGAAAATGGATTTTTATCATCTTTAGGATCGGAAGTTGATTCATCTTGAAAGTTATCTGAAGGCATATCTAAATAATCACCATCCTGAGCTAGCATAGATTTAAATTCATCCTTTACATTATCATAATCAATATTATACTTATTAAGCAATTTAGTAGTAGGATCATTTTCATTTCTCAAAATACACAGGAGTAGGTGTGCGGTATTAATTAACGAACTTTGAAAAAGCTTTGCTTCTAAAAATGTAGTTTTTAGCGCGCGCTCAGCTTGGCGAGTTAAGTGTAAGTTTTTCTTTTCCTGATTAAAATTTGTATTCTCATGATCCGATGGATTTAAAATTTCTACTTTTCTACGAAGTAATTCTAAATCTATACTCAGAGCATCTAATATATTTACAGCTTTACTAGAACCATCTCTTAACAGACCTAGCATGAGATGCTCGGTGCCAATAAAGTCATGCCCCAAGCGTAAAGCTTCTTCCTTGCTTGAAGCTATTACATCTTTTACTTTTGGTGAAAAGTTATCATCCATAACATCTTTTTTTTAATCAACATCAATTATAGTACCATTGTAAAGTCAAACTCGTATCTGTATAAATATGATTATTGAGACTGAAATAATGTCAGCAAAAATAAATGATATTGATGTTTAATGATTCGGTTTGTAATATTGCTAAATTAGTTATTATTTATGTAAATTAGCAGCTTTCAATTTTAATTTAATAAATTTTAATATATGGCTGAAGGAGAACAGTTAATTCCCATTAACATTGAAGACGAAATGAAAACAGCCTACATTGATTATTCAATGTCGGTGATTGTTTCTAGGGCTCTTCCAGATGTTAGGGATGGATTGAAACCTGTGCATAGACGAGTATTATTCGGGATGCATGAACTAGGTGTATTTTCAAACAAATCTTATAAAAAATCAGCAAGAATTGTCGGTGAGGTTTTAGGTAAATACCACCCACACGGTGATACTTCAGTTTACGATACCATGGTCCGTATGGCTCAGAGTTGGAGTTTACGTTATAGGTTAGTCGATGGTCAAGGTAACTGTGGATCGGTTGTTGGCGATAGTCCAGCAGCAATGCGTTATACGGAAGCAAGAATGCAAAAGATTAGTGAAGAAATGCTGTCTGATATCGATAAAGAGACTGTAGATTATTCATTAAATTTTGACGATACTCTTGAGGAGCCAACTGTTTTACCAACACGTATTCCTAATTTATTAGTGAATGGAGCAAGTGGTATTGCTGTAGGTATGGCAACTAATATGCCACCACACAACTTAAATGAGGTTATTGATGGTACCATCGCGTACATTAATGATCGTTCTATAGAAGTTGAAGGCCTTATGGAGTATGTCAAGGCACCTGACTTTCCTACAGGAGGAGTAATTTATGGCTATGAAGGCGTAAGAGAAGCCTTTAAAACAGGTCGAGGACGAGTAGTGATGCGTGCAAAATCACATTTTGAAGAGGTAAAGGGCAAAGAATGTATCGTTGTTACTGAAATTCCTTACCAAGTAAATAAGGCAGATATGATTAAAAAAACTGCCGATTTAGTGAATGATAAGAAAATTGAGGGTATATCGCTAATTAGAGATGAGTCTGATAGAAACGGTATGCGTATTGTTTATTTCTTGAAGCGCGATGCTGTTCCTAACGTTGTTCTAAACACTTTATTTAAGCACACAGCACTTCAAACCTCATTTAGTGTAAACAATATTGCTCTAGTTAATGGAAGACCTGAAACCTTAAACCTTAAAGACTTAATCACTCACTTTGTTGAGCACCGACATGATGTGGTTATTCGTCGAACTAAATACTTACTTAGAAAAGCTGAAGAACGCGCACATATATTAGAAGGTCTAATTATAGCTTCAGACAATATAGATGAAGTTATTGCTTTAATAAGAGGCTCTAAAAATGCTGAAGAAGCACGTCAAAAATTAATAGATCGTTTTAACTTAACTGAGACACAAGCTAAAGCGATTGTTGAAATGAGACTTCGACAATTAACAGGTCTTGAGCAAGATAAGTTAAGAACAGAATATGATGAATTAATGAAGACTATTAATGATTTAAAAGACATTTTAGGCAATGAAGATCGCCGAATGGAAATCATTACAAATGAGCTTCTAGAAATAAAAGAAAAGTATGGAGATGAAAGACGCTCAGAGATAAATTTAGCTGGTGGAGATGTTAGCATTGAAGACATGATTCCTAACGAAAGTGTTATTTTAACCATTTCTCATGCTGGCTACATTAAACGTACTTCTTTAACTGAATACAAAACACAAAGTCGCGGTGGCGTAGGACAAAAAGCATCAACCACACGAGATGAAGACTTCTTAGAATACATTTTTGCTGGTACAAACCACCAATACATGTTATTTTTCACTCAAAAAGGGAAATGCTTCTGGATGCGAGTTTACGAAATACCGGAAGGCAGTAAAGCCTCCAAAGGAAGAGCGATACAAAATCTGATTAATATAGATCCTGATGATAAAATCAAAGCGTTTATTTGTGTTGAAGATCTCAATGATGAAGAATTTATAAATAATCACTTTGTGGTCATGGCCACCAAGAAAGGTCAAGTTAAAAAAACAGTACTAGAGCAATATTCAAGACCGCGAAGTAACGGTATTAATGCAATCACTATCAAAGATGATGATGAGTTATTATCAGCTGCACTTACTACAGGTGATAGCCACGTTATGCTCGCTGTAAAAAGTGGTAAAGCTATTAGGTTTGAAGAAGATAAAACCAGACCAATGGGAAGAAATGCCTCAGGTGTTCGTGGTATAAAACTTGCGCGTAGTAGTGATGAAGTAGTAGGAATGGTTACCGTTAATAACCCAAAAGAAGAAACCATATTAGTTGTCTCTGAACATGGATATGGTAAACGTACATTTATTGACGATGAAGACGGTGAACAAATATATAGAATCACCAATCGTGGCGGCAAAGGGGTTAAAACCATTACTATTTCTGAAAAAACAGGTGCTTTAGTTGCCATGAAAAGTGTTGCCGATGATGATGATTTAATGATTATTAAAAAATCAGGGGTTGCTATTCGCATGTCTGTTAATGAATTGCGCGTGATGGGACGTGCAGCTCAAGGTGTTAAGTTAATTAACCTTAAAGACGACGATTCTATTGCTGCTGTTGCAAAAATAGCAAAACAAGACGATGAAGATACCATTGAAGTCGAGTCGTCTGATCAAGAAATAAATGAAAACGAAAACAATAAAAACGATTAAATACATCATGAAAAAGACAGTATTAAGTTTAGCCCTATTAGCATCAACTGTATTATTTGCTCAAAAATCTGAAGTTAAAGATGCAGAAGATGCACTTGAAATAAATGATTTTGCAACCGCTATTAGTCTATTAGAAAAGGCAGAACCTTTAAAAGAGGAACTCAATGACAAATGGTTATCAAGTTTCTATATGAATAAAGGTAAGGCTTTTGGCTTAAGAGCATTTTCAGGTACAGATATGACAAAGGACTTTTTAACCTCTATTAAAGCTTATGAAAATGCAATAGATTTAGGTCGTGACGTCGAAGAAGCTAACAAAGCTATCAATAAACTTAAGCAGGACATGCTTAAAAGTGCTATTAATGAACAAAAAAAAGGAGATAATTCACTTGCTGCTAAAAAATTGTATACGACCTATGAAATTAATAAAAAAGATACCATGTATCTTTATTATGCGGCATCAGCAGCAGTAAATGCACAAGAATATGATAGTGCTTTAGATTATTATAATTCGTTGATGGATTTAGGTTATAAAGGAATAAGAAAGCAATTCTTAGCAACTAACATTGAAACTGGAAAAGAAGAAGCATTTCAATCTAAAAACATGCGAGACTTGTCTATCAAGTCTGGTCAATACACAAATCCAAAAGATGAAGTATCAAAATCTGTAAGAGGTGAGATTGCTAAAAACATTACCTTAATCTATATTCAGCAAGACAAAACTGAAAAAGCCTTAGAAGCTGTTAAAGAAGCAAAAAAAGAAAATCCTGATGATTTAGATATTATGCAGGCTGAAGCTGATTTATATTATCGTTTAGGTGATATAAAAAAGTATGATGTAATCATGAAAGAAGTGGTTAGTCAAGATCCCAACAATCCTGTATTGTATTATAACCTTGGCGTTAGTGCAGAACAGTTAGGTGATATCAAGGGTGCTAAAGGCTATTATGAGAAAGCCATAGAATTAGATCCAAAAATGGAAAACGCTTACATTAACCTAGCAACAGCAACTCTCGCAAAAGAAAGAGACCTTGTCGAGCAAATGAATAAACTAGGCACTTCTCCTGCCGAAAATAAAAAATATCAGGAATTAAATAAGCAACGTAAACAATTTTACATCAACGCCTTACCATATTTAGAGAAGGTTATTGAAATTAATCCTAAAAATATAGATGCTTTACGTACACTTAAAAACATCTATTATCAATTAGCTGAAGACGAAAAAGCTAAGCAAATGGATACAAAAATTAAAGAGATCACTGGTGAATAACAATTATTTCAATCATAAAAAAAGCGGTTCAATTTTGAACCGCTTTTTTTTTATCTTATCCTAAATATTTTTTAAGCATTTTATTTTTAGATTGATGCTTTAATCGTCTGATTCCTTTTTCTCTAATTTGACGAACACGTTCACGACTTAAATCAAAAGTATCACCAATTTCCTGAAGCGTCATGGCAGGTTGATTACCAATCCCATAATTAAGACGAATCACATCAGCTTCACGCTGAGACAAAGTATCAAGTGCGCGATTAATTTCAACACTTAAAGAGTCCCGCATTAATTGATCATCTGGAGTAGGGGATTCTGCCGAACTCAAAACATCATACAGGTTAGAATCATTTTCACCTTCTTTAAAAGGGGCGTCCATAGATAAATGTCGACCAGAGTTTTTAAGTGCTACTTTAACTTGCGACTCACTCATATCTAACTCTTTCGCTATTTCTGAAGCAGAAGGTGGACGTTCATTAATTTGTTCTAAATGCGAAAATGTTTTATTTATTTTGTTGATAACCCCAATTTTATTTAAGGGCAACCTTACTACTCTTGATTGTTCAGCTAAAGCTTGTAAAATAGATTGTCTAATCCACCAAACAGCATATGAGATGAATTTAAAACCACGTGTTTCATCAAAACGTTTTGCTGCTTTAACTAAACCTACATTACCTTCATTAATTAAATCAGGAAGCTTCAAA
>CBFHKB010000115.1:0-5713 GCA_965656295.1 Psychroflexus sp. | reverse complement strand
TATACCTGCTTGATCTAAAATATTAGGATATGTAAAAATAGGAGCATTAAATCGTAAGGCCAAGGCAATAGCATCGCTTGTTCTTGCATCAATAACTTCTTCCTTATGGCCTTTTTCGCAAATTAGACTTGAATAAAAAATGCCATCAACTAATTTATGAATAATGATTTTAGAAATTTGAATTTCGAAACGGTTCGAAAAAGTTTTAAATAAATCGTGTGTAAGTGGTCTAGGTGGTTTAATTTCTTTCTCCAAGGCAATAGCAATAGATTGTGCTTCAAAAGCTCCAATGACAATTGGTAGCTGTCGCTTACCCTCTTCTTCACTTAAGAGTAATGCATAAGCTCCGCTTTGTGTTTGGCTATATGAAATACCTTTAATATTAAGTTTAATCAAACTCATAACAACTCAATTTCGTATTCTATTTCAATTAAAAAAGGGCAATCTAAATAAAAGGACGTTTTATTTAGATTGCCCTTTAAAGGGGCACAATTTATAAAAATTATGCGTTATTGGCCTTGAATTCTTTTAGTTTTTCTATGAGTTTAGGCACAACTTCAAAAGCATCACCAACAATACCGTAATCAGCTGCTTTGAAGAATGGTGCTTCTTCATCTGTATTAATCACTACTTTGGTTTTTGAGGCACTAATTCCGGCTAAATGTTGTATAGCTCCAGAAACACCAATAGCAATATATAAATTAGAAGCTACAGGTTTTCCTGTTTGTCCTACGTGTTCTGAGTGTGGTCTCCAACCCATATCACTAACAGGCTTTGAACATGCCGTTGCGGCTCCTAAAGTTTCTGCTAAATCTTCAATGAGATGCCAGTTTTCAGGTCCTTTAAGTCCACGGCCACCTGATACGACAACTTCAGCATCAGCGATACTTACTTTATCGGTGTTTTTATCAACCGATTCTACATTGATTTTAAAATTATTGTCACTCAAACTAGGTGCAAACTCTTCTTTAGTTAAATCTGTAGCGTTTTCTTTTAGTCCAAACGCATTGTTTGATAGACCAAGAATTTTAACTTCACTAGTCAAGCTAGTGTGATTAAAAGCTTTGTTGGTAAATGCTGTACGTTCTACGGTAAACCCGTTATCTGTTTTTGGAACGTCTACAACGTTTGAGACGTAAGCAGCGTTAAGGTTAATGGCAAGGCTAGGAGCTAAATATTTTGCATTAGCACTTTGACTAGTAATAATTACTTTGGCATCAACTTGCTTAGCGGCTTGTGTTATAACTTCTGCATAGGCATCAGCATTAAATTTCTGTAACTGATCATTTGCTACCTCTAACACTTTCGAAACACCATAGTTAGCAAGATTATCATTATTCTCGCTGTTAATGCTCACGGCAATGACTTCACCTCCAATGGTATCAGCTACAGCTTTAGCATAAGAAGCTACTTCAAGCGCAACTTTTTTTAATTTTCCGTTTTCTGTTTCTGTATATACGAGTACTGACATAATTTTAAATTTTAAATTGCTTTGGCTTCGTTATGTAATAAATCGATAAGCTGGTCTATGTTTTCAGCATCAACTAATTTCACTTCACCTTTAGGAGCAGGTTTTTCGAATTTTTTGGCTTCAGTTTGTGGAGTTTCAGCAACGGGATCGATAACAGTTAAAGGTTTTTTTCTAGCCATCATGATTCCTCTCATGTTTGGAATTTTAAGATCGCTTTCTTCAACTAGGCCTTTTTGACCTCCAATTACTAATGGTAGGGTTGTGGTTAGAGTTTCTTTACCGCCGTCAATTTCTCTAACGGCTGTAGCCTTATCATTTTCAATTTCTAAACTTACGCAAGTGTTAATAAAATTAGCATTAATCAATTTTGCTAGCATACCAGGAACCATACCTCCATTGTAATCGATAGATTCACGGCCAGCAATTATTAAATCGTAGTTGCCATCTTGAGCTACTTTAGCTAATTCTTTAGCAACTTGAAATCCGTCTACAGGTTCTGTATCTACACGGATAGCTGTATCTGCACCTATAGCTAATGCTTTTCTTATGGTAGGTTCAGTAGTTTTGTCGCCTACTGTTACAACATCAACAGATGCGCCTTGTTTTTCTTTAAACCACATCGCACGTGTTAAGCCAAATTCATCATTTGGATTAATAACAAATTGAACGCCATTGGTGTCAAATTTTGTATCCCCTTCAGTAAAATTAATTTTTGAAGTGGTGTCTGGAACATGACTTATGCAAACTAGTATCTTCATTAAATTATGATTTATACGTTTTATTTGCGAATATAAATTTTTTAGGTCAAAATTCCTATGCATGCATAATAAATTTTTCTAAAAATCTTGTAGTGTAAAGTGAATTGAATTAGTATTTTTGTGCCTTAAGAAATCAAAAGAAAATAGTTTAAGATGAGAACAATTCAATTTAGAGAAGCTGTCGCTGAAGCTATGAGCGAGGAGATGAGAGCAGATGAGTCTGTTTACTTAATGGGCGAAGAAGTAGCTGAATATAATGGTGCGTATAAAGCTTCTAAAGGAATGCTAGATGAGTTTGGTCCAGATCGTGTGATAGATACACCTATAGCTGAACTTGGCTTTGCTGGTATTGGAATTGGTTCTGCTATGAATGGCAACCGACCAATTATTGAATTTATGACTTTTAATTTTTCTTTGGTGGGTATCGATCAAATTATAAATAACGCTGCTAAAATGCGACAAATGTCAGGCGGTCAATTTAATATTCCTATTGTATTTAGGGGTCCAACAGCTTCGGCAGGACAGCTTGGTGCTACGCACTCTCAGGCGTTTGAGAGTTGGTATGCAAATACACCAGGTTTAAAAGTTGTTGTGCCTTCTAATCCTTATGATGCAAAAGGTTTATTAAAATCAGCTATTCGGGATAATGATCCTGTTATTTTCATGGAAAGTGAGCAAATGTATGGTGATAAGGGCGAGGTGCCTGAAGAAGAATATACGATCCCATTAGGCGAGGCTGATATTAAGCGTGAAGGAGAAGATGTTACTATTGTGTCGTTTGGTAAAATTATCAAGGAAGCACAAAAGGCCTCAGAAGAATTAGAAAAAGATGGAATTTCTTGTGAAATTATAGATCTAAGAACCATTAGACCGATGGATTATGACGCTATTATTAAATCGGTTAAGAAAACAAATCGCTTGGTTGTCCTTGAAGAAGCTTGGCCGTTTGGAAATATTGCTACAGAGATTAGTTATCAAGTTCAAAATCATGCTTTTGATTATTTAGATGCTCCTGTGGTAAAAATCAATACCGCAGATACACCAGCGCCATACTCGCCAGTTTTACTTCAAGAATGGTTACCAAACCATGAAGATGTGATTAAAGCTGTTAAAAAAGTGATGTATATATAATAGGTCAAAAAAACTTATAATTTTGAAGCTTCATTTGTATTCAAATGAAGCTTTTTTAATTGAATGAAAAAAATCCTTACCATCATAAGCCTTTTTATGGCCATTTATACCTTCGCTCAGACTAAAGTGAGTGGTAAGGTTTATGACGAAATGGGTGAACCTGTGCCTTATGCAAATGTGATTTTTAAGAACTCTTCTGAAGGAACGATCACGAACGAAAATGGTAAATTTTATTTAGAATCATCTAAAACCTACACCGCATTACAAATTTCATTTGTAGGTTTTATAACTGAAATTTTAGAGCTAACACAAGAGACAAGCTATAACTTAGAGGTAGTTTTAAAAACAGATCAATCATCGTTAGGAGAGGTGATAATTTATTCAGGTAAAACCTCTAAGAAAAATAATCCAGCTATAGATATTCTAAGAAAAATATGGGCAAACAAGCGCCAAAACGGTGTGCGTAAATTTAAGTATTATGAGTTTGATAAATATGAGAAACTAGAATTTGACCTCAATACCATAGATAGCACCCTTATTAATTCCCGTATTTTTAATGGGATGGAATTTATTTTTGAAGAGATAGACACCAATGATGTTACGGGTAAAACATATTTACCGATTTTTTTAAATGAAGCGGCTTCTAAGGTCTATGGAAATAATTTAAGAGGTCAAGAACGTGAACTTTTATTAGGAAATAAAAACTCAGGCTTCAGTGATAATCAAACCCTTATACAGTATATAAAGGACATTTACTCTGAGTATAGTATTTATGACAACTACTTAAAGTTTTTTGACAAAAGCTTTGTGAGTCCATTGTCACGCACTGGTATAGATACCTATAATTATGTCCTGGCCGATTCTACTTATATCGGGGATAAGTACTGTTATAATATTGTGTATTACCCGAGACGTAAGGGTGAACTAACTTTTAAAGGTGATTTTTGGGTTAACGACACTACATGGGCTATTAAGGAGATTAATATGACCATGAATAAAAGTGCGAATATTAACTGGGTAAAAGAAGTCTTTATAGAACAAGAATACGAGGTTTTAAATGATTCCATTTTTTTAATCACTAGAGATCATTTTATGACAGATTTTACTTTTCAAAAGAAAGAAGAATCGCGTGGTGTCTATGGAAAACGAACAACTTTATACGATAACTATGTCTTTAATGAACCCAAAGATAAAGCCTTTTACAGGGATGATAATCAAATAATTAATGATAGTGTTTATTTTAGAGATTCTGACTTTTGGAAAAAGAAGCGTTTAGAAGATTTGAATAATGATGAGCAAAAAGTATATACCATGCTCGATACGCTTAGAACTGTAGATGCATTTAAGCGCATTTACAGTGTAGGAACTATTTTAGCTACTAATTACTGGGAGCGTGATGGTTGGGATTTTGGACCTGTATTTTCAACCTTTGGTTTTAATGATGTCGAAGGTTTAAGATTACGGGTTGGTGGCCGAACCTACACAGATCAAAATGATAAATATCGTTTGCAAGGGTTTTTAGCCTATGGCTTTAAAGATGACAAATTTAAATATGGCTTATCAGCTAAATATTTATTAGATCAAAAATCACGCTTAGTCGTCGAGGGTGGTAACCGGCGAGATGTAGAGCAATTAGGTGCGAGTTTAACCAACACTTCAGACGTCTTAGGACGAAGCTTGGCTAGCTCAGCAGTATTAACTGTGGGAGCTAATGCAAGCTTAACAAATATTAATTTGTCAAGTTTAGCTTTAACTTTTGAACCAGTCAACAATTTAGAGATTAGGCTTGGCTCGACCTATCGCACATTAAAATCAGCTTCAAATCAATTTAGTATTGCCTATTTTGAAGATGCAGATCAACAAATTATCTCAGAAGAAACGCAGCAAATGGAAGTTTCAGCTATTTTGAAATATATGCCAGGTCGAAAAACATCAGGTTATGGTGTTGAGCGCTACATTCTTAACGATGATGATTATCCCGAGATGTTCTTAAATTATTCTAGAGGTTTTACAGGTATTTGGGGAAGTGATTTCAACTATCATAAACTTCAATTATATTACAGACAACCAATTCAGGTTGGTGGTTTCGGTAAATTTACGTCAACCTTCGAAGCAGGGAAAACCTTTGGAGACGTTTCTTTAGGATTGCTTAATGTAGTTCCTGGAAACCAAACTCTATTTTCTATTTTGGGTACTTTTCCATTATTAGATTTTTACGATTTTGTAACCGATACTTACGCAAGCTTGCACATTGAACATAATTTTAACGGTCGCTTATTTTCGCGTATCCCACTACTAAGAGATTGGGATCTTCGTGAAATAGTAAGTGCAAGAGCTGTTTATGGCTCTATTT
>CBFHKB010000114.1:0-5719 GCA_965656295.1 Psychroflexus sp. | reverse complement strand
CCTGGTTCGAGCCCAGGTGGGCCCACAAAGACAAAACCCTAAGTTCCTGTATATCAGAAGTCTTAGGGTTTTTTGTTTTATAGAATCATTAAATGATGATGTTCAAAGCGTGCATTTAAAGGCTTATCAAAATGGCTTGAACAACAACTTCAATCACTTTTCAGTTGACCAAACAGAATTTCATTTTTAGTGCAACATAAGTAAATCTTATGGTTCTATTTTTTCAATTGATTACATCTATCTAGATATAAGTATATTAACCTTCTATATTCGCAACTATAAACCTATAATTTTAATTTTATGAAACATATGCATTTATCAGCGGCTGTGCTCTTAGTAAGTATGCTCATGCTGTCTTGCCAGAGTAGTTCAGATACAGCTGAAGTTGACGCTTATGCTGGTGCTACTAAAAAAAGTAGATCAGCTATGAAGGCTAGCCAACTTAATGATTGGTGGCCAAACCGATTAGATTTAAGTCTACTTCGACAAAATTCTGAATTATCCACACCAATGGATAGTGATTTTAATTATGTCGAGGCGTTTAACAGTCTAGATTATTACGCTTTAAAGGAAGACATTAGAAAAGTACTCACTAGTTCTCAAGACTGGTGGCCTGCAGATTATGGACACTATGGTGGCTTTTTTATTCGAATGGCTTGGCATAGTGCAGGTACTTACCGCTCTGGAGATGGTCGTGGTGGATCACGATCAGGCATGCAGCGTTTCGCACCACTTAACAGTTGGCCAGATAATGCTAATCTCGATAAAGCCAGACGTTTATTATGGCCTATTAAACAAAAGTACGGAAACAAAATTTCTTGGGCAGATTTAATGGTACTTACAGGTAATGTAGCTTTAGAAGATATGGGTTTTAAAACCATTGGTTTTGCCGGTGGTCGAGAAGATGTATACGAGCCAGAATTAGACGTATATTGGGGCGCTGAGCAAAAATGGCTAGGTGATGACGAACGTTACTCAGGCGACAGAGAGCTTGAAGATCCCTTAGCAGCAGTACAAATGGGTCTAATCTATGTGAATCCTGAAGGACCTAATGGAAACCCTGACCCTGTTGCAGCTGCACATGATATTAGAGAAACGTTTGGCCGCATGGGTATGAATGATTATGAAACAGTAGCACTAAACGCTGGTGGACATACGTTAGGAAAAACCCATGGTGCAGGACCTGCATCACATGTAGGTAAAGCTCCTGCAGGTGCCGATATGGAAGAACAAGGTTTAGGCTGGAAAAGTTCTTATAAATCAGGGAAAGGTCCTGATGCTATTACATCTGGCTTAGAAGTAATTTGGACAAACACACCGTATAAATGGAGCCACGGTTACTTTAAAAGTTTATTTGAAAATGAATGGGAACTTGTTAAAAGTCCAGCTGGAGCACATCAATTTCAAGCTGTTGATCCAGAAATCATGTATCCAGATGCATTTGATAAAGATAAAGAACATAAGCCAACTATGTTAGTGACTGATTTATCGATGATTAAAGATCCTGCTTACAGAAAGATCTCTAAAGAGTTTTATGAAAATCCTGAGAAATTTGAAGAGGCTTTTGCCAAAGCTTGGTTCAAATTAACCCACCGAGACATGGGGCCAAACACCACTTATTTAGGACCTGAAGCTCCAAAAGATGAGTTTATTTGGCAAGATCCAATTCCTCAGGTTAACCATGAATTAATTGATGCCAACGATATTACCCAATTAAAAACACAATTGCTTAATTCGGACTTAAGCATTAGCGAAATGGTCACAACAGCCTGGGCTTCAGCTTCTACGTATCGTCACTCAGACCGACGTGGTGGAGCGAATGGTGCGCACATAAGACTTGAACCCATGAAAAATTGGGAGGTCAATAATCCAGAACAACTTGAAAAAGTATTAACTAGTTTAGGTGAAATTCAGGCTAACTTTAATGATCAAAATAAGGCTAAACAAGTCTCTATGGCCGACTTAATTGTTCTGGCTGGTGCTACAGGAATTGAGCAAGCGGCTAAAAATGCTGGTTATGAAATCTCGGTACCGTTTACACCTGGCCGAATGGACGCTCAACAAGAAGATGTTGATGTGGCTTCAATGAATTTATTAGAACCTATGGCTGATGGCTTTAGAAACTACCTCAAAACCCGTTATACTATTTCTACCGAAGAATTACTGGTAGATAAAGCACAACTACTAAGATTAACGCCTCCTGAAATGACGGTCTTAATTGGCGGAATGCGATCACTAAACGCTAACTACGATGGTTCAATGCATGGTGTTTTTAGTGACAACACCAACCAATTAACAAACGATTTCTTTGTGAATCTTTTAGACATGAGTACACAATGGGAAGCGACCGATGATACTAAAGAAGAATTTATTGGTAAAGATCGTAGCACAAAAGAACAAAAGTATACAGCTACACGAGCAGACCTTGTATTTGGTTCTCATTCTGAATTAAGAGCTTTAGCGCAAGTTTATGCTCAAGCTGATTCTAAAGAAAAGTTTGTAAAAGATTTTGTAGCTGCCTGGGACAAAGTCATGAAGCTAGACCGATTTGACTTAAGGTATCCATAAATTCAGCTTCACTTAAAAACTAAAAAGCCAAACCTAAGCGTTTGGCTTTTTTTAGTTAGTTCTGACTATAAAAGTTTAGATTCACTTCCTCAATCAAATGTTGTAGATTTAATTTTTTAAATTCTCTTATGAAAAACATTCCTGCCAGTTTTAAGCAAATCACTGCGTATTTTTCACCAAAAGTAGTCGCTGAAGTTAACAATCACTATATTAAGTATTACAAATTCTTATTATCATCCTCAACTTAAAAAAAGACTTTTAGCCATGAAAACGAAGACTTCAAAAACAACTGATCTCTTAAAATTTACAGGTATCATACCGCTCCTTATCGTGATTTTTTTTAGCTGCGGCAAAACAGAAACCGAAGTATTAATAAATAGTTCAGATGAAAAAATTAGCAGCGAAACAACTAAAGAAGAGGTAAATACTAATACAACTAAGCCAACTATTTACTTTAGAAGAGACCCAAACTCTACCGAAGAACAGTTATTTAATTTGAATAATCAAGACCTTAATGCACGATTAGCGTTTATTAGAGCTTCTCAAGCGCTTGACCAGCCACCTATTTATTTGGTTAATGGTTCTATCAAAAGCTTAGAAGATGTATTCAGCTACATTAAAAAAACGCCAACAGCCAAAATAGAAGTTAAAAAAATTGAACCTAGTAGGGTCAAATTACTATTTTCTAATCCAAGTAAACAAAGCATGTCTAAAGAAGAGCTACAAAAAGAATACGACAAAATTTTTGATCTCATCAAACCCTGAAAAACCAATCTTTAGATTACAACTTTAATCGGTGTTTTAATGTAATGTAAGCAATATCTCGGGAATAAAACTCAACACCACTAGACTGCTGCTGAAACCAATACATATAACCTGTTGATAGTTTAAATGTTGGACTAAGTTGGTAGGCTATTTCAGCCGAAAGTCGATTTTGATCAAAAACATTAGCTACGACTTGATCTCCTACGTTTATTAAAATTTCTTCTAAAACTGTAGCCGTATATTTTGCATTAATTTGGTAAGATAATCCCATGCGCATGCGTAAACGAAGTACTCGGTACTTATAGTTATTTTCGGTAGAGCGCTTTTTAAATCGCCATTCAGATTTAAACCGACTCAAAAATGTAAACGGAGTTGATGATATCTGATGCTTATAATTCAAAGCCAGCTGTGGTCGCCATTCCCGTTGAATCGCTTTAGTGGTGGCTTTTGGATCTTGAGGTGTAAGCATTTCAAAGTATAATAAGGCTGCCGTTAAACTAAAGTCATTATTGAATTGATAGTTCACCCCAAAACTTGGTAAGAACTGATGCTGCCGAAATGGGAACAGATACATGCGTTCTTCGATATCAAAGAAAGGCGACCAGTTCTTATCAAGTTCAAAATTGACCAAATATCTGGTCCAAAGTAAATCTTGATGCTCTACCGATTTAGTTTGTGCATCAGCACTATTACATGCGACAATAAAAATGAATACGAAAAGAGACCTCAACATTGTAAAAAACTTACACTACAAAATTAACGAGCACAAGGCTTCTGGAGTGTGATAAAAGTCACTTAAACTGAAATCAATTATTGTTGTAAAAACATCATTAATTGTTTTGGAGATAAATAAGTGAATGCACGACGCCGAACACTTAGATCTGGGTTAAGAATAACTAAAAACGGTAAACTGAATTGATCTTGCGAACGCTGTGCGAGTTGAAGCGCTAAATCATGAAAAGGTCTTCGGTAGTAACCTACTCCTGTGTTTTTAAAGATGTAACCGCTCAATTGGATGGGATAGGGATAATGAGCGTCTATTTTAACTGAGAAATAATTAGTCTGCAATGCTTTTACAATTTCTGGCGATTGAAATGCTGCTTGCTTCATTTTTTGGCAATACACACACCAATTAGCCGTAAAGAATATAAAAATAGGTGTTTCAATTTCTTCATTTTGTAATTTAGATTGTAAGCTATCTAAGCTTTTCCACTGCATTTGCGCATAGCCTTTAGGTTGAAAGCCTAAAACCAGCAAAAAACAACAGATGTAAATCAATCTCATTGTAAGCGAGTTATTAATGCAATTTACCAAACTTTAATCCTACAAATACAGTTCGTGGTAAACCAGGCCCATAAATATATTCAGAATCACGTGTGGCGCCCCGATCAAAATCGTCTTGATAGCTATTAAATAGATTACGAACGCCTCCCGATAAGGTAACCATAAATAAATCACTCACGTCCCAGTGTTTTTCAACTTTTAAATTTAAATCAAAAAACACTGGCGATTCATTTAGCTGAATTAATCCATTTGAGTTTACCACTCTAGGGACTTGCATTTCCCCTGTTAGATTTCCTGTTAGATCTATATTAAAGGCCTCACTGGGCTGAAAATTAGCCGTAAAAAAGCCGTACCAATCAGGATTACGAACAAACGAATCGATTAACACATTAGCTTCGCCAGAAGCTGGTGGTGCTTCATAAAGTAATTGCGATTCTTCGTAAGCTGTTTGTTGGTAAGTTGCGCCAAGTTGAAATCGATAGGTTGGATTTGGAGAATACTTCAACTCGATATTAGTTCCATAAACTCGGGCGCCGTTACCGTTTCTTACTTCTTCTAATAGTGACCCGTTAGGCAAGCTGCTTCCTGTACTTATAATGGTAAATGGATTATTAAGTTGAGTGTAAAACCCTTCAACTAATACATCGTATTGCTGCTGTTGTTTAACTTCTGAAAGGTTAATTGAGGCTGTAAACGCATCAGAATATTCAGTCTCTAATTCTTCCGAAAGGATAACAAATTGCTGTTCTCCGCCTATACCGGCTACGTGTAAGTCTTCATTAAAGGCTTGTGGTGCTCGAAAACCACGTGCATATCCCGCACGTAAGCGAATACGGTCGGTCCATTTATAATTTAGCGTAAATCGCGGCGATAATGCGGTTTGGTCAAGGTCTACGTTTCTAGAAATCGTTTCAACTTGGTAAAGCCCATCGACAGCAATATAATCAAGTCTGGCGCCAATTAAAGCTTCTAGCTTAGAATTGATATTCCATTGGTATTGACCATAAGCAGCATAGGTGTTAACTTCTTGATCAATCAAGCGATTATAGCCCAAAATCTCATCTTCTGTTCGGCTATGATTAATATCAACCCCAGTGGTTAA
>CBFHKB010000113.1:0-5834 GCA_965656295.1 Psychroflexus sp. | reverse complement strand
AGTCTTGACGCTTCTAAACATATGCAGAAAGCACTAAAAGTGATTAAAAACTTAGAAGGCTAAGCTTTACTTTAATCGAGACTGAGCTAAATTGGTTACCAAACTAAAAAATTAAGCGGTCACTATTTTATTTTAACGTACTTTTGCCGAAATAAAATTTAATTATGGCAAGTATAAAAGACCTAAAAAACGATTTAAATAACTCATTTGGTGAAGTCATTGATGCAGTTTTGGTACATCAAGCAGTCAATCAAAATGAGGATAAAAAAGAATCTTCTCAATTAATAGATGATATTATTGATAGTTTTGATCAATTAATTGTTGAGATTAATAGAAAAGATGTTGAAAATAGGGCAAAACACCTAAAGGAAGTCAACAAAACAGTCGAACAAAAGCTAAGTGAATTTATTGATCGTTTAAATAAATTATAAGCTATCAATCAAACCACTAAAGTCTAAAAGCCAACTGATATCAGTTGGCTTTTTTTGTTTGATCAATTAATTCTTTAAGCTCTAAGCCATAACGGCTTTTTTTAATTTTTGGAGTTAAGTTATTATAAACGGTATCTAAATAGTTAACCTGAGCATCATAAGCTTCGGCTAGCATCACATAAGGGGCCACTTCAAGGTCGTTATTAGTCATAGCAAAATTAACAGTATAAAGATATTTACGTTTAATCAAATTAGCGTAACGCTGTTGTAAACTATCTTGCTTTTCCAGGCCTGCTTTTTGATCAATCTGAGCATTTATACTTTCTTTAATCAAGTCTAAATTCTGGTTTCGAAATTGTTGCATAATAGTATTAAACGTTTCGAACTTAGCTTGATTTTTTGAATTACTCTTAATCTCTGCGTTTGTGGCAAAACTTTTTAATTCGGTTTTGACATTATACACTTCAGTGGGGTCTCCAAAAAAGAAAATACGTTTAAATTCTTCTTCTTCACTATTATCGCTTAGTTGAAGTGCTAATAGTTCAGGTTCTGTAATTGTTCCGCTAAGCTCAATATTTTGTTGACCATTAACGCTCATAGAATCTATATTAACAAATACTGAATCCTTAAAACTTTGTAAAAATAGATGTCCTTTTTTCAAACCTTTCACCTCTGTTTTTACTACTAAATTCGATTCAGAAGTTTGGCATGCCATAAGGCAAATAGATGTAATTAAAATTAAACTAATCTGTTTCATTGGTTATTTTTGTTATAAATTAGAAGCGATTTCCATTAAAATTGTGCAGCCCAAGGCTGCGTAAGTGCCCACTACATAGCCAAATACTGCTAACAGTACGCCAACGCTTGCCAACGATGGATGAAAGGCACTAGCTACTACGGGAGCTGATGCCGCGCCGCCAACATTAGCTTGACTTCCAACGGCTAAGAAAAAATATGGGGCTTTTATTAATTTGGCCACTAGGATTAACAGGCCAGCGTGAATGCTCATCCATACCAGACCAATTAGTATTAACCCTGGATTTTCAAAGACCATGGTGAGATCCATTTTCATACCTATACTAGCCACCAGAAAGTAAATAAATATACTACCAAGTTTGCTGGCGCCTGCGCCTTCGTAATTTTTAGCTTGAGTAAATGATAAGCCAACCCCTATAGCTGTGGCAATGGTGATCATCCAGAAAAATTTTGAGGTGAAGGACGCTAAGGCCGAGGTTTTATCATTAAAGGCCTCAAAGTTTGAGCTCAGGAAACTGGACATACCATTAGCACCCCAATGTGCTAATCCAACAGCTCCAAAGGCTAGCCCAAGCATAATCATATAGTCCTTTAAGTCGGGTGTTTTAGAGACCCCTTTGCTAAAATTAGTGACCTTTTCTTTTAAAGATTCTATAGCACTTGTATCGGCTTTAAGCCATCGGTCTATTTGTTTTTTACGCCCAATCCCTAGCAATATAATAGCCATCCAGAGGTTGGCGACCACAATATCTACTAGAACCATCCCTCCATATTTATCGGGATTATATTTAAAGATTTCAAGCATGGCAGCTTGATTGGCACCACCGCCAATCCAGCTTCCCGCTAATGTAGAGAGTCCACGCCATACTGCATCAAAGCCACTACCGCCAACCGTCTCTGGCGATACTATAGAAATAAGTAAAATAGCAATAGGACCGCCAATTAATATACCTATGGTACCGGTAAAAAACATAATTAGTGCTTTTGGGCCAAGGTTTTTTATAGCTTTCAAGTCTATACTTAAGGTCATAAGCACTAAAGAGGCTGGTAAACAATAACGGCTTGCTACATGATATAGGTTTGAGGCAGACTCATTAATAACGCCTAACGAATTAAAAATAGCAGGCAACAAATAGCACATCAACAGTGCAGGGAATATCTTGTAAAATTTTGCCCAAAAGCCTTGTTTAATACTTGCGGTGTAAAACACACCTGCAATACAAAGCATAAGTATGCCAAATACAATAGCGTCGTTTGTAAAATAAGCTTCAGTCGATTCCATATTAAGTTATGTTAGTATTTAAAAATTGGGCTACCCCATGATTTTTTGAAGTACCCGTAACTTGATGAGCAATCTTTAATACCTCAGGTTTAGCATTAGCTACAGCTACGCCTAATCCCACACCCTTTAGCATTTCAATATCATTATAATTATCACCAAAAGCTAAACAGTGTTCGAGCTTAACTGTTTTAAAGCGATGTTCAAGCAAGGTTGTAATAGCGCTTAATTTAGAAATTGCCTTAGGGGCTATTTCAATATAGGTGGGTTTAGAGCGATACAGGTGAAGGACATCACCAAAGTGATCATGAAGTAAATGGTATAAGTAATCTATAGATTGCTCTTCACCCATGCTCATAATTTTATGGGCGCCGGCTTTTTCCTGTTTTAGGCTCTCTAGGGTGTCAGTGTAATCTTGTTGTTTTGGCGTTACTTTCGTATTGTTTACTTCACGTTTGGCCCAAAAATCTAAAGATGGAACATACCAATTGTGATCTTGATAAATACTTAGGTGTGTTTTATTTTGATTGAGTTTTACAATAGCTTCAGTAAGACTCCAATCGATATAAGTTGAAGATAAAACACGTTGACCATCCAAAATTAGTCCACCATTGTATGCAATAATGGGGTGGTGTTTGATGTCTAGATCATCTTGAAGATGATGCATCGCTGATGGCATACGCGACGAAATTAATATAAAGGGTAAATGACTTAAGCCTTGTACGGCCACTTTAGTTTCGGCTGAAATTTCACGGTTGATATCTAATAAAGTGCCATCTACATCACTAAATATAAGCTTTATGTTCATTATTCTTGACTAATAAAATTTGTAATTGCCTGCACTAACTCATCAGAAATAGGTTCATTGGGTTGGCTGTAGGCTGCTAAGTTTTCTGTTCTATCACCTTCAACTTTTCTGAACACATGGTTCATATGTTCTATAATCACTAATTTTGAGTTTTGAGCAGTTTCATGAAGTTCTTTAGCCGCTTTTTCTTTCACTTGTAGATCATTAGTTCCATTAACAAACAGTAACGGTAAATTACCTAAGCTTTTGACAACCTTAGTAGGCGTGACAAGAGCCCAACTTTTTATGAATTTTTGGTTTTGAGGTGCAAATAAATTCATCAGAAACGGGTTTACTTTTTTAATGGTATCAGTGGCTTTCAATTCTTCAAAACTACCAAGCATCGCCTGTTCTAGGGCTGGATATTGCGCAGTCACTTGATCAGTCATCACTTGATCTATCGATCTTGATGGTCCTGCAATCGAAATCACAGAATTTACAGGTGTTTGTTGGGCAGCCATTAAACTCACTAAGGACCCTTGGCTATGCCCAATGAGGTGAATATTTGAGTAACCTTTGTCTTTAAAATAGGTAATGGTAGTGACAAGATCGGTAACAAAATCTTGAAATAAGAGTTGGTGGGTGGTTAATTGCTGCTTAATATAGTATATAGAGCGTTTATCATAACTAAAGCTGTGATAGCCTTTTTGGTTTAAAGCTGTACACAAAAGTTTGCTGTGATTGCTGTTAAGCATCCCTTGATTACCATTGCGATTAGTTGGTCCAGAACCTTGAGTTAAAATAACTATTGGCAAATCTTTGTTTGTAGATACCGTTCTAAGATCTCCTACAATAACCGAATCAATTTGAATTTCTTTAACTTGATTTTGGGCAACAGAACTCAAACAAATCAAAAATGAAAGTAGTAAAAGTTTCATAGTGTTGAATTAGATCGTAAAATTAATATTAAGATAAAGCTACACAACTTATCTTTGTAAAAAAACAAAATGAAGCAATTAGTCCTGATCGCCCTATGTATTTTAAGTCTTAATACTTATGCTTCCTCAGATGATGATTGGGGGCAAAACGGGCATCGAGTTATCGGTGAAGTGGCTGAGCAATACTTAACCAAAAAAGCTAAGCGAAAAATTAATCAACTCTTAAACGGGCAAGGTCTCGCAGTTATTTCTACCTATGCCGACGAAATTAAAAGTGATGATAGTTACGATAAGTTTAAGCCTTGGCATTATGCTAATGTCCCTTTCAATAAGCGCTATTCTGAAGTTCAACCGAGCAGTCAAGGCGATATTGTCGTGGGAATTAATAAATGTATTTCAATTTTAAAAGATAAAAATTCTTCACAAGATGATAAGATCTTTTACCTAAAAATGCTCGTACATTTAATTGGAGACATGCATCAACCGCTTCATTTTGGGAAAAAAGAGGATAGAGGTGCTAATGATTTTAAAGTGAAATGGTTCTATAAAAACTCCAATATGCACCGTGTTTGGGATACGGAAATGATAAGGAGTTATAATATGAGTTACACCGAATTATCTGTCAATTTGGTACCATTGTCCAAATCTCAAATCAAGTCAATTAAACATGGTACATTGTTAGATTGGGTTAAGGATACAAGAAATCTTACTAAAAAGGTCTATAATTCAGCTGAAACAGGAGAAAACTTAAGTTATACTTATATGTACAACTGGTTTGATGTGGTTAAATTACAACTTTATAAAGGAGGTATTCGATTAGCTGAAGTATTAAATACCATATTTGGCTAGATGTTAAACTTAGCGCTTAGAAATCTTATTCATGTTCACATGGCCTTGACGAGAACACTTAAAACGTCCTTTTTCATAGCCTCTTAATTTACGATGTTTGGTAGATCGACCTTGAACACGTTTGCGCCACATTCTAAAACTGGATGGCTTCATTTCACGTTGCATTAGCTTAATCACTTCTTTTTCAGTCACACCAAATTGAAACTCAATAGCCTCAAATGGGGTTCGATCTTCCCATGCCATTTCTATAATTCGATCGATTTGTCTTAAATTTAAGTTTTCCATAATTTTTTAAATTAAACGTGTAATCCAATAAATGAGTACAAACTGTAACAATAAACGTATTACCAAAAGCCACATCGGTAATCCAGCAGCATGTTTTCCACCCCTAAGCATATTAACGTGTATGATTAAAAAGGCACTTAATAATCCAATTATTAAATAGCCACCCAGTAACCTAGTGTTTTCAAAGTAAAATAATAAACCTGCTAAGAGTTCAAATACACCGCTCAAATAAATCAAAAATAACCTGTAGGGTAAAAAAAGAGGCATCACTCTTAAGTAAATTTTAGGCTTTATGAAGTGAAATACACCTCCAATAATAAAAATGAGGCTAACAATATAAATGCTTAACATACTTAAGGTGTTGATAGTTATTTAATTATAAGTTTACGAAAGTAGAAATTTGATTTTTCTTCTAAAAATCTTTAAATTAATTTTGTGATTGTGCACAATGGTTGTATTTTTGCGACCCCGAAACGCTCAGGGTTATGAGTTGTAAAGGTGATGTTCAT
>CBFHKB010000112.1:0-5898 GCA_965656295.1 Psychroflexus sp. | reverse complement strand
TTACATTAGCGATAGAATTAATCCCTCCTATGATCACAACACCAACTAAAACAGCTAAGAATAGTCCAAAATAAAAGCCATTTCCTTCTAAAAATGGAATTTGTTCTGAGAGTATCGCAAATGATTGGTTAGCTTGGAACATATTTCCTCCACCAAACGAAGCCCCAATAGCAAGGACTGCAAATAAAGCAGCTAGAAATTTACCTAACTTACTTAAATTTCTTTTCTCTAAACCGTAACGTAAATAGTTCATTGGTCCACCAAAAATTCGCCCCTCTTTACTTATAAATCTATACTTTACACCTAAAGTACATTCTACAAATTTTGAAGACATGCCTAAAAGGCCTGCTAAAATCATCCAAAATGTGGCGCCTGCACCACCCAAAGAGATGGCAACAGCAACCCCTGCAATATTTCCTAAGCCAACTGTTGCTGAAACCGCAGTCGATAAGGCTTGAAAATGAGTAATACGTCCTGGCGCACTAGGGTCGTCGTATTTACCTTTGGCCAAATCTAGAGAATGTTTAAATCCTCTAATGTTAATAAAGCCCATTCTAAACGTAAAAAATGCAGCTCCAAAGATTAACCACACTACAATAAATGGAATACCCTTGGTTTGCTTATCTCCATTAGGATGAAGCAAAGCCACCGGTTCATCATATTTTATGCTCGCAAATTTATGAGCGTTTGTTTTAATTAAATCCTCAGGATTGTTAGGATCAAAAATTGAACTTTTTTCAGAAACCAACTGTTTCAATTTACCAGCTGCTTCAGCTTTAACAGTTATTTCACCAAGATCCCCGCGAGATAAAATGGCTATAGGTTGTCCCTTATCTACATGAGCATTCTGATCAACTAACCATTGCTTTAATTCAAATTTATATGGTGTATCTGCTTCCCAACCTGGAGCAAATACTATTTTTCTATTGGTATAAACTACAGGATCATAAACACCTATAAAAGCAAAAGGATCTGAAAATAAAACACTCCCCATTTGATCAACAATAGGCTTAAATGCTGAATTAAAATTTTCTGTGATTGATTCAGCTGGAATTTCAAGTTGAACTTCTTTACTTAAACCTGAAGCATCTGAAACTGTAATCGTGTATGGGATCCCTTCAACTAAATCAGAAGATACGTTTGTCGTTAAGGGTGTACTTTGGTTAGACCACTTATACCTATAAGGCGGTGTCCCTCCGGTTACTTTTAATTCAATTTGACCATCATTAATTTCATCAGATGGATTAATGAGTTTTGGGGTTACATTTAATTCTTGTGCATAATTGGATAGACTAAGTAAAGAAATTAGCACTACCAATAACGATCTATAAAACATAAAGTTGTATTTAGTTAATTAAAAGACACCGCAATATATAAAAATGTTTCAACTGAAGTACAAAAAATAAAGCTTTATAGCGAGTGGTTTAAGAAATAATTGACATCATTTAAAGTGAAAATTGTTAAGAATCTAAAATGCCTGTGGTTTTACAAATCAAAAACTGAGGTGCGCTTGGTATAAACAAGATCTTTAAGTTTTAACCAAAACGCTAAAGTCAGGTAAACCGCAAAACCTGCACCAAAAGTGGCAAAGGACACGTAAATAAAAAATAAACGAACTGATTTCACTTTCATTCCAAGACGATCAGCTAAGCGCGTACTTACATAAAAGCCGTTTCGTTCAAAATAAAATCGAAGTTGATGAATAAGACTCATTGCTGTATCAATTTAATTCCAAAATTACAGTTTAAGCAGCGTTTAGCATCACAATAATTATTTTTTAACGTCAACAAGGCTTGACTCTGCATAGCGTCTTCAATTTTTGTTTGCATTCCCAAACCTATAAATTGTTGAATTATCGTATTCTTTTCAGCTGGAAGTGATCGTACTAGTGGCAAAATTTGTTCTTCAAGGTCTAGCTTTTTATGGTAGCTATAATAGGCAAATTGAAACGGCAACACAGCATTAATTACCATCAAATTAATAAAGTTTGAACTCAACTGTTTCGGCGAAGATTTACTTTCTTTCCCAAAGTTAAAGTGCGTTACCCAGTAATTTGACAGCTTTAGTTTGAGCAGATCATTAAGTCCGCACCGCTGTTTAATACTTAGAAAAAAAGTCCCTAAACGCACATTCCCATGAAGCAATGCCGCTAATTGCGCTAGGCGAAGTGTGGGAAAATTAGAGGGCCTTAATCGAAAAAATTCTGCCTTAAATGGTACTGGTTCTAGTTGATGTTTATGACTGAGGAATTTATAAATGGATTTCAACTCTTTCACGTAAGTTTCCTCCGTTTCATCAGGTAAAAGTTTAGCCTGACCTAGCAGTAAAGCTTCTAAATAAAGAAGTTTAGATTGATATTGCTGAATGAGTTTAACAGGAAGACTTTGAGCTACCGCTTCGAAAACTTCAGCATTTTTTTTGAGGCCAAAACTCTTGGATAGCTGAATAAATGCCACTTGATCCCAGTGTTGTTGAGTGGTTTTAACATGATCAAAAATAAATTCAGCTTTCGAAGCTAAACGTTCTATATATAAGCGCTCTAACCAAAGATTAATGGTGTGCGGCGGAATTTGATCTAGTTGATTTTCGCAGGGAATAAAACGGGTTGGCTGGTTTATAAAATGCTGGTAGGCTGTAAGCTGTCGCTCTGCTACAAATTCTTGGAGTTCTAAAGTAGGTAAAATGGTTTGGTCTGATTGAAACACCTCGACATCATGTTCCCATACGACATGCAAAATCACATTATCATAAGCTTGATCTATTTCGTGATGGTGGGCATACCAGTCTGAAGATTTTAGATGCATTTCAATGTGGCCTGCCCATTTTTGATGACCTATTTGAATAAGCGCTTCTTTAAAATCAGGGCCAGAATGATCGGTATTGTAATAACCAAATTTAATAATATGAAGTGGCTCACCTGCACAGGTTTTAAGTGTTTGAAACGGTAGCTTTTTAAACCGCCATAGGTAATGCAGGTAATCTTCATTCATTGGCTCTATGTTGTTTTATCAAAGTTAAGACCTCTTTATAAAACAGATCCAACCAAGCTTTATATTGCTCACCACTAGGGTGTAAACCATCGCTAGCTAGCATGCCAGGTTTAGTATTTAAAGTAGAGGCTAATTCTAAAATATCAAAAAACGGTATGCCTTTTTGTTGACATACTTCTTGTGCGTAAGCATTATAGGCTCTTAAATCTGATTTTATATGTGGTTTATTTGTCGCTTGAGCAAAGCTTGTGGTACTATAATCAGGAATTCCTACCACAAATACGCCAGCCGTGTTATGCTTAGAAAATAGTATTGCTTGGTCTAATAATTCATTAAACTCAAGCTCATATTGTCTAATTGGCTTTCCTTGATATTGATTATTAACCCCAATAAGTAAAGAAACAAAATCATAGGTATTAGCTTTTATGTTTTCTTGTTCAATGGCCTTCAGTAACTCATCAGTACGCCAGCCAGTCACGGCAATAATGTCTGGCATTTTAAATTCCACTTGGTCTTGATTCAATTTAGCGGTTAATTGGTAGGGCCAACTTAAATCTTGTTCAACTAGTTCGCCAATCGTATAAGAATCGCCTAAGGCTAAATACGTGTGTTGCGCTGTCATGCTTTGAGAAATTAGTAAAATTAATATAGAAAAAAACTGAACTACTGCCATACGTCCATTAGATTGATGAATTAAATATACATCAAAATTTAAAACTTCTAAGTGTTAGAGTACATTTTGTAAGGCTGGCTCTAAAGCCGGAAATTTAAAATCATAACCATCAGATATAACGCGTTTTGAACTAACGCGCTGGCTAGACAGCACTAAAGAAGCGCGATCGCCTAATGCTAATTTTAAAACAAACCGAGGTACATTAGGAAGAAATAAAGGTTTACCGAGGCATTTAGCGATGAGTTGAGTCATCTTTTTGTTAGTGGTAGGATTGGGAGATACCGCATTATAAACACCTACTAAGCCTTGCGATGAAGCAAATAGAAAAACACCGGCGACATCTTCCAAGTGAATCCACGATTGCCATTGCAAACCAGACCCTAATGGTGCCCCAATAAAATAATCAATTGGGGTTTTAATTTTTTCTAAAGCGCCACCAGATTTAGACAATACAATTCCTATGCGAATAAGCGCAACATCTAGGCCCAATTGTTCAAACTTCTCAGCTTCAGCTTCCCAAACTTTCACCACTTCAGCTAAAAAATCTTGACCTAATGCTTCTGAAAATTCATCATGTAATTTAGTGAAATCACTTTGATAAATTCCGATCGCACTTGCCGACGAAAAGTGGACAACCTCATGATCTATATGACTTAAAGTTTGACGTAAAAGTTGAAGACTTTGCACCCGACTATCCAGAATCGCTTTTTGATGTGATTTTGTCCAAGGTTTCGCAACACTTGCCCCAGCAAGATTAATAATATGGGTCACACCAGAGAAAGCTTTTTTATCTATCGTATTTTTTGAGGGATCCCAATAAAAACCGTGGTAGTGATGTTCGGATTTTAATTTAGATTTCGAGGTCGATAAGTAATGGACAGGAACTTCCATAGCTCTTAATTGCTTTACAATTTCCTGGCCAACTAAACCTGTTGCTCCTGTGATTAAAAATTTCATGAATTTTTATTTAAAAGTAACCAAAGCCTGACGTAAACCGTCTTAAATTATATCCGATTTAACACGACTACTGGTGCCTATAATTAAAAAAAGCTCTGAAAATTCAGAGCTTTTTTTAATCGCATATTAGGCTTTATATCGCCATTGATGCTTATCCTCAACTCTATTATATTGGATATCTTGTAAGTTATTTTTAAACTGAGAAGCGTAAGGATTCTCAACTATTGGAAGCTCATGGTATATCCCGTCATGCTCAAAGCCTTCAACGCGAACAACGGTAGCTGCAGTTCCTGCGCCGAAAATTTCTTTAAGTTCACCAGATTTCGCAGCCTCAACAATTTCCTTGACTGATACGCGCTCAACAACAACCTCAACGCCTTGATCTTTAGCAAGCTGAATAATACTCTTACGCGTTACCCCATCTAAAATACGGTCGTTAGTAGGTGAAGTTAACAGCTTGTCACCAACTCTAAAAAATATATTCATCGTTCCTGCTTCTTCAAGGTACTCGTGTGTACTAGCATCAGTCCAGATGATTTGGTCAAGGCCTTTTTCTTTAGCTAACTTAGTTGGATAAAATTGCGCCCCGTAGTTTCCAGCCGCTTTAGCAAAACCAACACCACCATCGGCAGCACGGCTATATTCTTGAGCAAATACCACCTTAACTGGTTTATTATAATAAGCTTGAGCTGGGCAGGTAATAATCATAAAACGGTACCGGTCAGACTCAGAAGCAGAAACACCTGGTTCCGTTGCAATCGCAAATGGGCGTATATATAACGCATTGCCTTTACCTTTTTTTACCCAATCTTTATCTAGGTCTAAAAGTGCCTTTAGGCTTTCGAAAAAGTACTCTTTTGGAAACTCTGGTATAGCCATACGTTTGCTCGACCGGTTAATGCGTTCGAAATTCTGTTCAGGTCTAAATAGCCATACTTGGTCATCATCATCTTTAAAGGCTTTCATCCCTTCAAACACGGCTTGACCATAATGAAATACTTTTGCCGATGGCTGAAGCGTCATTGGCCCGTAAGGAACAATTTGTGGTCGTTGCCACTCTCCATCCACATAATCACAATACATCATATGATCGGCATAAACTTTACCAAATTGTAAATTCTCAAAGTCAACTTCGTTAATCCTACTGTGTGAAGTTGGTTGTATATCTAATATAGAAGTTTTTGTATCCATACGGCTTAATATTTTTTGCAAATGTACTAAATTTGACTCGTATTTAAATCGGCAGATTATTAACTTTGTCCTAAAATGAGGCAAAAA
>CBFHKB010000111.1:0-5920 GCA_965656295.1 Psychroflexus sp. | reverse complement strand
TGAAACGGCAACACTAACAGCCGAAGAAAAAGAGCTAGTAAAGCAAACGATAATTACAGCTACTAAAAAGCGCGTTCCATTGGTGTTAGGGCTCGGATCAAACAACACCCATGACGCGGTATCCCAAATCAAATCGTCTTCTTTTGAAGGGTTTGATGCCTTGTTATCAGTTTCGCCATTTTACAATAAACCTTCTCAAAATGGCATTTACCAGCATTTTAAATGTATTGCCGAAGCTAGTGAACTGCCTATTATTTTATATAATGTACCAGGCCGAACAGGTTCTAACATGCAGCCAGAAACCGTAGTCAAATTAGCTGAAGATTTTGAAAATATTATAGGCATTAAAGAAGCTGCTGGCGATTTTGAACAAGCTATGACACTAATAAGAGACACACCAAAAGACTTTTTAGTGATTTCAGGCGAAGATATGCTTACGTTACCCATGGTTTTAGCGGGAGGTAGCGGAGTGATTTCAGTAATGGCTGAGGGCTTTCCGAAACTATATTCAACTATGGTGAAGCTAGCTCTTGAGCGTCAAGTAGATCAAGCTTACCAAATTCATTATCAACTCATGAAGGGTATTAATCTCATTTTTCAAGAAGGAAACCCTTCGGGAATTAAAGCTGTCTTTGAACACTTAGGATTAGCTAAATCTATAGTTCGGTTACCATTACTTGAGGCTTCAGCTCAACTTAAAGTACAATTAAAAACCTTTATGAAGACCTTGTAAAATAAGACTTCAAATACTGCGTTTTCATAATCAGATAATAATCAGTAGTTTTGCAAAATATTTATATTAAATGAAGTATTTATTCAGTTTACTCTCTGCCTTAGTATTATTAACTAGTTGCAGTGAATATCAAAAAGTCTTGAAAAATGAAGAGGTCGCTCCGAAATATGATATGGCAGTAAAGCTGTACGAGCAAGCTCTTGAAACGGGTAAATCAAAATATTTTACTAAATCTATTAAGTTATTAGAGCAAATACTACCACAGTATAAAGGCAAACCACAGGGGCAAAGGCTTTCGTATATGGAAGCAAACGCTTATTATGAAAACGGGGACTTTTTTACCTCGGGTTATTTATTTGAGCGCTTTGCACAATCCTATCCTACTAGCGAACGGGTAGAGCAGGCCGTATTTAAATCGGCTAAAAGCTATTATAACGTGTCTCCTGTTTTTAGTAAAGACCAATCACAGTCTAAAAAGGCCTTGGTTAAACTACAGGTTTATATAGATACCTTTCCCGATGGCGAGTTTTTTGAAGAAGCTAATGAATTAGTGTTGAAAATTAGAGATAAGCTAGATAAAAAGTATTACGAAATTGCTAAGCAATATCACCATACTGAACGTTATAAAGCAGCTATTGAAGCGCTAGATAATTACATTTTAGATTATCCTGGTACACCCTATAAAGAAAAGGCTTACTTTTATAAACATGAGTCTGCCTATATTTTAGCAATTAACAGTTTAAAATCACTCATGGACGAACGCTTGAAAGCAGCTAAAGTTTATGCAGAAGATTATTTAAGATATTATCCTGATGGAGAGTTTGCAGAACAGACTCAAACCTATTTAAACGATATTAACGAGAGATTAATTAATAAGGCCTATGAAAACTAGTATTAAAGATTCTAACGCTCCAACTTCAACAACTACTATTAATAAAAACGAAGTTGATGCTCCTACAAATAACATTTACGAAGCGATTTCTATAGTCGCTAAACGTTCATCTCAAATTAATACAGAGATGAAACGTGAGTTACTAGATAAGCTAGATGAGTTTGCGACTTACAACGAAAGCTTAGAAGAAATTTTTGAAAACAAAGAGCAAATTGAAGTCTCTAAGTTTTACGAACGTTTACCAAAGCCACACGCACTAGCATTAGATGAATGGTTAGGTGATAAAATTTATTTCCGTCACACGAAAGAGAACGACGAGATCTAATGAGTCTTTTAAGCGGCAAGCACATATTACTTGGGATCACAGGTGGGATTGCCGCTTATAAATCTATTTTCTTACTGCGCTTACTTAAAAAAGCAGGTGCTCACGTAAAAGTTGTGCTATCACCTAAAGCATTAGATTTTGTGACTCCGCTAACATTAGCCACCTTGTCCGAACATCCTGTACACCATCAACTTCAAGATGATGATGGTAACTGGACCAATCACGTAGACTTAGGTCTTTGGGCCGATCTTATGATTATAGCGCCAGTCACGGCTAATACGTTATCTAAAATGGCAAATGGCAATGCTGATAATTTGCTCTTAACCACATATTTGTCAGCTAAATGTCCAGTGTTTTTTGCGCCAGCTATGGACTTAGATATGTACAAACACCAAAGTACATTAAACAGTATCCAAGCCTTAAAGCGTTTTGATAATATTTTAATAAATCCCGGTTCTGGAGAGTTAGCAAGTGGCTTATCTGGCGAAGGACGTATGGCCGAACCTGAAGAAATTATATCAATTATACAGGATTATCTTAAAAGTCAGCTACCCTTAGCAAACAAAAAAGTTTTGATTACAGCAGGGCCAACCTACGAAGCTATAGATCCAGTTCGGTTTATTGGTAACCGGTCAAGTGGAAAAATGGGTTATGCACTTGCTGAAGAAGCATTAAGATTAGGGGCTGAGGTGTGTTTAGTTTCAGGTCCTACAGCTTTAACATTATCACATGCTAACCTTAATTTAATTCAGGTTGAATCGACCCGAGATATGTTTGAAGCGGTCAAAGTTAATTATTCATCACAGGATTTAATCATCGCTGCTGCCGCTGTGTCAGATTATACACCAGTTGAAGTTAATGAGCATAAGCTAAAGAAAACCGATGAGGAAATTAATCTGAAGTTTAAAAAAACCACAGATATTTTGAAGTATTTAGGCGAACATAAAACGCATCAAATACTAGTAGGTTTTGCTTTGGAGACTCAAAATGCCGAAGCTTATGCTCAAAAAAAACGTGTTCAAAAAAACGCTGATGCTATCGTAATGAATTCATTTACAGCAAACAATCAAGTCTTCGGTTCAGATCATAATACAGTATATTTGCTTACGGAAACCGAAACCTTTGATTTAGGGACCAAATCTAAAAAAGAACTCGCAGCCGATTTATTTAAACACTTTATGTCTTATTTTACCGTTTTAAAATCCTAATCTAAGTTAATTATGCTTAAATCTCGCTTGATTTTACTGGTAGTACTATTTTTTGGTTTAACCCTACTAAATGCGCAGGAGTTTAAAGCTGAGGTAATTGTTGATGCCCAACAAACTGGAAATAATCAATTGAGTGTGTTTAAAACTCTACAGCAACAATTAACAGAATTTATTAACAACAATACTTGGTCGAGTTATGATCTAGATGACCATCAAAAAATCGAATGTAGCTTTTTTCTTCTGGTTAAATCCTTTAAAGACAACCAATTTACGGCTACACTTCAAATTCAAGCATCAAGACCAATTTATGGTACCGATCAATCTACGCCAATTTTTAATTTTAAAGATAATAACCTAAGTTTTACTTACAAAGAATTTCAAGTTTTTGAATACTCGCCAAACACCTATGTTAATAATTTAATTTCGACCATTGCGTTTTATTTAAAAACTATTTTAGGTTTAGATGCCGATAGTTTTGAAACGTCTTCGGGAACCGATTTTTATAAGGAAGCTAATCAAATAGTTAACTTTTCTCAACAGCGAGGCTCAGGTTGGCAGGTTACAGGAAATAATAATACAAGAGGTGTTTTAAACAGAGACTTACTGTCAGCTAATTTCAGTAATTTCAGAAGTGCGTTTTATAACTACCATCGTCAAGGTTTGGACCAATTTTACCAAGATTCTGAGGCAGCTAAGGCGGAAGTTGTGAAAGCCTTGAATACCATTAAAAAGGTCAATGATCAACGACCAAATTCAATTTTAATACGCTCGTTTTTTGATGCAAAGGCTAATGAAATTCTTGAAGTGTTTAGTGGTGGCGACGCAAAAAATCATCAAGAAATGCAACAACTTCTTCTAAAAGTAGCCCCAATTCATAGTCGGTCTTGGCGAAAAATTAAATCTTAGTTCCCGTTAAGTTTAGTTCGTTCTTCTTTTGTAAATTTATCCAGAAAAAATCAAGGCCTTGCTGCAAAAATTAAGTATAAAAAATTACGCTTTAATCGACGATGTCAAATTAGAACTTGATAAGGGGTTTACTGCAATTACTGGTGAAACAGGAGCGGGTAAATCGATTTTACTTGGCGCTATTGGTTTATTGCTTGGTAAAAGAGCCGATTTATCTGCTATAAAAAATCAAGATAAAAAATGCATTATAGAAGGAGAGTTTTGGATTAAGGACTATCACTTAAAGTCAATTTTTGATGAAGAAGAATTAGACTACGATGCGCATAGCATTATTCGGCGTGAAATTTTGCCTTCAGGAAAATCGCGCCTATTTATTAATGATACACCTGTACGTTTAACTCAAGCACAGCGAATAGGATCACATTTAGTAGATATTCATTCGCAGCATGATACCTTGAGTATCACGCAATCAAATTACCAATATAAACTCTTGGATAATTTGGCTAATTCAGCAGTAGAATTAACGACTTATCGCCAAACCTTAAGCCAGCTCAAGGCCGCAAAACAAGAACTACAAGAGTTACGCTTGGCTCAACAACAAGCACAAAATGATTATGATTATAATCTGTTTTTGTTTGAAGAATTAGATAATTTGAAATTAGAGTCTGTAGATCAAGAAGCTTTAGAGCTTGAAAAAAATCGCTTAGATAATGTTGAGGTTTTACAGGAAAAACTAACCTTAGCCTTTCAGCAATTATCTAATGAAGATTTGGGAATTACAGCTCAGTTAAGGCAACTTCAACTAGAGCTTAAAAAAGCAGCTCAAGTAGATGAACAACTCGAAGGTTTGTTTGATCGTGTTAATTCAAGTTTAATTGAACTCGAAGATATTCAGATCGAAATTGAGTCTGAATCTAATTCTATAGAAAATAATCCAGCACGTAAAGCTGAGGTTGATCAAATTCTAAATGAATTGTACCGATTACAAACCAAGCATCAAGTCGATTCCATTTTAGCACTAATTGATATCCGTGATCAATTATACGAGCAAATACAAGCCACTCAAAACGCTGATCAAAATTTAGCTGAAGTCGAACAGCAAATTGAAACCTTGCAAAATACCTTAAACGCTCACGCTCAAACGCTTTATGCCAAGCGTGCATCTATACTGGAAGTTATTAAAAAAGCCATTGAAGGCACTTTAGCTGTAATAGGTATGCCGGAGGCGAAGTTTGAAATCAAAGCAGCTTTGACCCAAGATTTTAAAGACCATGGCGCGGGAGAATTTAGATGGTTATTTTCGGCCAACAAAGGCCATGAGTTACTGGCTTTAGACAAAGTGGCATCGGGCGGCGAGTTGTCTAGAATAACGCTCGCATTAAAAGCTCTATTATCTCGAAAAATAAAACTACCAACACTAATCCTAGACGAAATTGATACGGGCGTGTCTGGTGAGATTGCTTCAAAAATGGCCGAAGTAATGCTAAATATGGGCACTAAGATGCAGTTAATTGCGATTACACATTTACCACAAATTGCGTCTAGAGCTGAATCGCATGTGAAAGTGTATAAAGCCCACCAAGCCAATAAAACCACATCGCAGTTAGCAAAACTAAGCACAGAAGAGCGCATTTTAGAGCTTGCCGAAATGTTAGGTGGTAAAACGTCTAAATCGGCACTTTCACATGCAAAATCGCTTTTAAATCAATAAAAATTTTACTTTTACAACTTAAAACTTAAATACTCATCATGTCTTATAATTTATTAAAAGGGAAACGCGGTATTATATTTGGAGCTTTAGACGAAAACTCGATCGCTTGGAAAACAGCAGAACGTGTTCATGAAGAAGGTGGTAC
>CBFHKB010000110.1:0-6086 GCA_965656295.1 Psychroflexus sp. | reverse complement strand
TAATAATCACATAGTAAAGGTTGTAGCTCCATTACCGAATTACCCTTTAGGACGTGTTTATAAACAATACAAAAATAAGTTTAAAGTTTATGAGGTTTTTAAAGGCATACCAGTTTTGCGTCTATTTATTTTTGCAAGTAAATCAACAAATAAGTTTTTAAGGTTATTTTCTATTTTAAGTTATGCTCTTGTAGTTTTTTTTTATTTACTTTTTTTTAAAACTCCTCGAAAATGTATTATACAATGCTCTCCTTTATTCGTTGGTTTGTTCGCTGTTTTAGCTTGCAAAATTAAGAATAAAGACATTGTTTTAAATGTGTCTGATTTATGGCCATTAGCAGGACTTGAAATGGGTATTTTATCTAAGGGCTTTTATTATAGCATTTTAGTATTTGTAGAAAAAATTATTTACAAGAGTTCAGATATAATAATTGGTCAATCTGAGGAGATACTTACCCATATAAAAAATGTAACAAGCACTACCAACAAAACTTTGTTTTTATATCGAAACTTTCCACAATTTAATTTACCAAAATCATCAGTCGAAGTACCTCAAGATGAAATTAAGTTTGTCTATGCTGGTTTAATAGGTATGGCTCAAGGTATTGAAGAGATTTGTAAGCGAGTTAAGTTCCCTAAAGGTTCTAGTTTTCATATTTATGGAGATGGTCCTATGGCCAATGAAGTTAAAGATTTGTGCAATACCTATAACAACTTATATTATCATGGGAGTTTATCTAGAGATAAATTACACCACACTTTAATGCAATATGATGTCACAATCATCCCACTTAAAAATCGTATCTATGGTTCTGTACCATCAAAAATATTTGAATATTCAAAGCTTGGTTTGCCAATTCTCTTTTTCTCGGATGGTGAAGGTGCAGATTTGGTTGAAGACCTTGGTTTAGGGATTGTTCAGCGAAAAATTGACTATAAAGCTTTAGAGCAATGTGTAAATAAAATCGTTAATCAAGACTTAACGCTACCTTCTAAGACGGATGTTTTAGCTATTTCAACAAAGCAATTTGATTTAGAATCTCAATTTGTGAAATTTGAGCAAAAGTGTTTAAATCAATAGGCTTTCTTTTCACCCTTAATCGCATTAATTATAGTTTGCACAATGACTTTAATATCCATTAAAACGGACCAGTTTTCTAAATAAAAAATATCGTATTTTACTCGGTTTTTGATGTCGTTTTCAGTTTCTACTTCACCGCGATAACCATTCACCTGAGCTAAACCGGTAATCCCAGGTTTAACAAAGTGTCGTACCATAAATTTATCAATATTTTCAGCATACATATTGGTATGGCTCACCATATGAGGTCTTGGTCCAACTACACTCATATCACCTAATAATACGTTGTAAAACTGCGGTAACTCATCCATACTTGTTTTTCGCATAAATCGTCCAACGCGTGTTATTCGTTTATCGTTTTTACGCACTTGGTGAATATCGGCTTCAGGGTTAGGCTTCATAGACCGGTATTTATAACAATAGAATTCTTTGTTATTTCTACCATTACGTTTTTGTTTAAAAAAAACAGGGCCTTTAGACTCTAATCTTATAATGATTGCAATAAGAGGTGTGAGCCACGACAAAACAAAAATTAAAACCAGACATGAAAATATAAAGTCAAAACTTCTTTTGATTAAACGATTAATATTGTCGTCTAAAGGAATTTTGCGTAAAGATATAATGGGTTGTACGCCATAATAATCGTATTGTATTTGCTTTGAGTAGACATCTTTGTTATCAGGGATAAATTTTAAAACTTTAAGATTATTGTCTGCAAAATCGATTAGTAAGTTGATTTGTTTATCGTTTAAACTTGAAATCGAAGCATAAATTTCATCAACTTCACTTGATATAATTTGTTTAAAGATTTCTCTTAGTTCTATTGTATTGAAGTCATAAATATTCATGCATTTATAACCGTAGTCTGGGTTGTTTTCAAAAAAACTGAATAGTTGTTTTGAGCGCTTTGTTTCGCCTAATATCACCGTGTTTCTATAATTGCCTCCTAAAACTTTCCGATAGCGCTTTAATAAATAATACACTGAAATTTTAGCAGAGGCTATAACTAAAATAACTTTTAATATATACGGTGTTAATTCGACGTTTGAAACTGCTATATGCGTATTGTATCCAAAAAAAGCAAACACTAGCAGAGCAAAGACAATACTTTGTAAAACAATTAAGCTAAAAATTCGCGTCACTTTTGTAAACCTGTAGACCTCATAGAAGTTCGTTTTTATAGATGCAATACTCCATCCAACTATTAAATACGTGACAAACACACTGAAATTAATCCATCTAAAATTGAGGAAGTAGGCAAAAAATACAATGACACTAAAGTCTATTGCATAGGATAGAGGTCTAATATAACCGGAGTACCTGCCTATTCGTTGTCTCATTACTTTTTGTTGTGTGAAGAAAAATCTTTATGCTCACTTTTTTGAAGTTCTTCAGGTGTTAACGACTTAAAGTAATTATAGGTGTTTTTCATACCTTCTTCACGGTTGACTTTAGGCTCCCACCCAAGTATTGATTTTGCTCGATCTATATTGGGTTGTCTCTGCATGGGATCATCTTTTGGCAATGGCTTAAAGATGATTTTTTGTTTAGTTCCTGTTAATTTTATAATTTCTTCAGCGAAATCTAAGATAGATATTTCATGAGGATTCCCAATATTAACAGGTTCTGCATAATCACTTAGTAGTAGCTTGTAAATACCATCAACTTGGTCGTCTACATAGCAAAAAGAGCGTGTTTGGGAGCCGTCACCAAAAACTGTTAAGTCTTCACCTCTTAAGGCTTGACCAATAAAGGCTGGAATTACGCGACCATCATTAAGACGCATGCGCGGACCGTAGGTATTAAAAATTCGAACAATTCGTGTTTCTAAGCCATGAAAGCGATGATACGCCATGGTAATGGATTCTTGAAAACGTTTAGCTTCATCATAAACGCCTCTTGGGCCAATGGTGTTTACATTTCCGTAGTAGTTTTCTGTTTGTGGGTGTACTTGAGGATCTCCATAAACTTCAGAGGTAGAGGCTATTAATATTCTGGCATTTTTTTCTTTAGCTAACCCCAGTAAATTATGTGTACCTAGTGACCCTACCTTTAAGGTTTGTATAGGGATTTTAAGGTAATCTATTGGACTTGCTGGAGAGGCAAAATGTAAAATATAATCAAGTTGACCCGCAACATGTACAAATTTTGAAACATCGTGATGAAAAAATTCAAATTGTTCGAGCTTAAATAAATGTTCTATATTTTTTAGGTCGCCTGTGATGAGGTTATCCATCCCAATGACACGGTAACCTTCATTGATAAATTTATCACAAAGGTGTGATCCTAAAAACCCTGCTGCGCCCGTAATGAGTATACTTTTCATGTGTAATTATGTTTTGGTGTGGGTTAATTTAACCATCAGTAAAAATTCAACTGAAACAGAATAGCCCACACAACTCTTATTATCTAAACGGCTGTTCTACCAATAGAGGTATATTTAAAGCCTTCTTCAGTCATTTCATTAATGTCATACAGATTGCGACCATCAAAAATAACAGGTTGTTTCATGTTGTTTTTTAAGCTTTTAAAATCAGGTGTTCTAAAGATGCTCCATTCGGTACAAATAAGTAAGGCATCGCTATTTTGTGTGGCAGAATACATATCGTCGGCGTAAGAAATTTGATCTCCTAGTTTACGCTTTACATTTGGCATGGCTTCTGGGTCAAAGGCTTTTATATTGGCGCCAGCCTCTATTAATTTATCAATCATATAAAGCGCCGGGGCTTCACGAATATCGTCGGTTTCAGGCTTAAAAGCTAATCCCCAAATACCAATGGTTTTGCCTTTTAGGTCTCCTCCAAAATGATTATTGATTTGTGGAAAAAGAATGGTTTTTTGCGCTTCGTTAACTTCAACAACAGCATCTAGTATTTTGAAGTGGTGGTTCGCATCTTTGCCGGATTTGTAAAGTGCTTTGACGTCTTTAGGAAAGCAGGAGCCGCCGTAACCAATTCCTGGGAATAAGAAGCGCTTACCAATTCTGGAATCGGTTCCCATGCCGATACGTACTTTATCAACATCAGCGCCCACAAGTTGACAGTAATTGGCAATTTCATTCATAAATGTAATCTTGGTTGCTAAAAATGAATTTGCTGCGTATTTGGTGAGTTCGGCTGATTTTTCGTCCATGAAAATAATCGGGTTCCCCGATCTCACAAATGGTTTGTATAAGCGGTGCATGATTTCTTCGGCACGTTGACTGCTAGTCCCTATCACAATACGCTCTGGTTTAAGAAAATCGTCTACAGCAAACCCTTCTCGTAAAAATTCAGGGTTAGAAACAACATCAAACTCTGTGGAGGTATGCTGCGCTATGGTAGCTTCAACTTTTTCGGCAGTACCAACAGGAACTGTGCTTTTATCTATAATAACTTTATAGTCTGTAATGTGTTGGCCAATTTCTTTCGCGACGCCAAGGACGTATTTTAAATCGGCTGAGCCATCTTCATCTTCTGGGGTGGGTAAGGCTAGGAAAATAACTTCAGCATGGTCTAGGCCTTCGATTAAGTTGGTGGTAAAGGTAAGTCGGCCTGCTGCTATATTTCGTTCAAATAAAACGTCTAGGTGAGGTTCATATATAGGAACTTCTCCGTTTTTCATTTGGTTAACTTTGTGTTCATCTATATCGACGCAAATCACATTGTTGCCATTTTCGGCAAGACATGTTCCTGTGACAAGGCCTACGTATCCTGTGCCTACTACTGTGATATTCATACTTTTAAGACTTTATCCTGTTGGTTAGTGTTTAAACAGTTCTTTGAACGTCAAAAATATGAATTTAGTGTTTCCGATAAGGTATCTTTTCCACATTCTTTTAGGTTCTTGCATAAATCTATAAAACCATTCGAGGCCAGATTTTTGCATCCAAACGGGTGCGCGTTTAGTCTTTCCAGCAATGACGTCAAAACTACCGCCCACGCCCATAATAAAATTAAGGCTTTTTAGTGTCGTGCGATGTTGGTAAAGAAAGTTTTCTTTTTTTGGTGATGATATGGCTACAAATAATAGCTGTGCACCACTATTGGCTATATCTTGAGCTATGGTTTGTTCTTCTTCCTTAGAAAAATACCCATTTCTATAGCCGGCGATGAGGTTTTTTGAGTATTTATTTTTATAGAGGTTAACAAGGTTAGAGACCACTTCTTCTTTGGCGCCTAATAGGTAAATTTTATAATTATTTTTAGCTGATAGTTTTACGAGATTTTCCATTAAATCGATACCGGCTACGCGTTCTTTTAATGGTTTTCCTAAGAGCTTTGAGGCCCAAACCACTGCTTGCCCATCGGCATTAATGAGGTCACAAGAATTGACACTTTGCCTTAGCTCTTGGTCTTCTTGCATCGCAACAACCTTTCCTGCATTAACGACAACATGGTGGAGTTGTATTTTATGCGAAATCGCTTGCTTTACCTTTTGCAAGGTTTCCTGCATGCTGAGGTTGTCGATAGTGGTGTTGAAAAGGTGAATGCGGTTGCTCATTCAGTGTTAATTTTTTACGGGCTTTATAACAAAATGTTGTCAAAATTAACACATCTAAACAGACTGGGGTCAAAGAGAACTAAAAATTTAAACTAAAAACTCTTTAAGTAACTTTTAATATGAATAATACTTTGTTAATTAATACAACATCTAAACACTCAAAAGTTATTTAAATCGAATTCATTTTAATCTTTAAAAATTTTATATTGATTGTTTTTATGGGAGTAAGCTATAAATTCCTCTAATTTCTTTAAGGAGTAAGGGGTAAAAGCTTTTGGATGGCCTATGATAACGAAATTTGATTTATCATTTGTGTTTTTTTTGTACCATTGAAATGCTTTTTTAACAAAGGAAGACTTGTAGCCATCGATGGAAACAACACTATTTGAGGGCAATAGCATTAACTTTAAGATCTCTTTTTTTGTTTTTGAAATAGCATTGCCATCTCCAAATGCTTGGTGTTTAGTTTCTTTTCTTAATTTATGATAGACAAATTTCCAAAAGAATATAGGGCTAACTTTAT
>CBFHKB010000109.1:0-6115 GCA_965656295.1 Psychroflexus sp. | reverse complement strand
GCTTATAGTTACCATCATACAAACCAAAACTTATTTGTCTTATAATTTATATTATGTAAAATAGAGTTTTAGGGAATATGTTTAACGTTAATGCTAGCCTATTGTTGTTTATCCTCGAGAGGTTTTAGATCTCCGGTGTATGAAATTGAAGTACGACGCGAACTATTAATATGAATACGGCTAGTCAAACTATTATAAAGTTTGAGTTGGACATCGTAAGTTTCTAAGTGATCACTCATTTTAAATTCAACTAGATAATGAGATTTTTTGGTATTGTAGACGGCGCTATAATTTTCAATTTTACCAGTAAAATTAATACCATTATCATGGTTAAGGGAATTTCCAGTTCTGCGTTCTCCATAATATGGTAAGGCTACAGCAGCTGTATCTTTCTTTAATCGAACATAATTGGTAATTTGAGCGATATTAATTTGCGTTGCTGTACTTCCTGGTGCTAATAAACCTTGATTGCTTAAATAATTCATGCCAGTAGTTGCTAAAGGCTTTGCCCAATCACTTATAATTTCAAAGCTTTGGCCTTCAACTAAGTCTTTAAGCTGTTGGTTAGGTTCAGATACTTCAATTTGGACTGTTGAACAAGACGTTAAAACGAGTAAAACGCTAATATATATAGAAACTAGTATATTTCGCATAACTTAGATTTTATTCAATATACAACATTTTCTCGTATGTAAGGATTAGCTTAACCCTACATTAATAATACCTTTTTCAATTTTTTCGATAATAGCTTGCGCAGCAGATTCTCCGTTAAGCATAGCTGCATTTAGTGAACCATTTGCTAAATGATCACCTGCTAAAAACAGAGTGTCTTTAAGCTGTGTTTCAGACTTAGGGAGCATATAATTGACCGATTGCATAATTGGTAAAGCTTTTTTAATTGTAAAATGTTTTACACACTCGTCCAGTTGGATATTTGCATAAGTTTTAAGGTCATTTTTAACACGATCTATAAGTTCAGCTTTCTCTAATTGATGTGGTTTAACCACGCTAACAGAAACAATGGATTTATGTTCAAAATGTTCGAGATGAAAATTATTGACCAAGGCTTCACTATGAGCAATTAAACTTATAATATTCGACGATACTTTAGTTTTAGTGGTGAAGTATAAATTTTCGACTGACTTCCACTCTACTTCTTGATTGTTAAGGTTGGTAATTAGCTTTGCAGCATCTGTTGCTATAATTACATAATCGTAAGATTTTTGTTGGTCATCTTCAAAAATAAGTGTTTGGTTATCAACTTTTTTTATACGTGTATTAAATTGAAATGCAGTTTTGTCAAGTTGGGCAGCTAATTGGTTGGAAATAGCTTGTATTCCTTTTTTTGGAACGGCGGCATAACCTTCGGTAAACATTTTGTAGACAAATTCAAACTTTCGGGAAGAGGTTTTTAGTTCATGTTCCAGAAAAATACCAGTAAAAAAAGGCTTAAAAAACTGTTCTATCATCTCTTCTGAAAATCCATAATTTCTAAGATAGTCTAATGTAGAAATTTCGGGAGCTCTAAAAATTGAATCTATAGACTTTGATGCAATGGCTATTCTAAGTTTTAATACTTTTAATTTATCACTGAAATTCCCAACTTTGGCAAACAGAGTTGGGAATAGTAAACTTAAATCACGTAAAGGATCTCCGATAGTTTGTGCATTCCCATTTTTATAAATTTTTGCACCAGGTTTAAAATACATTAAATCAAGTAAATCGTAATTTAAGTACTTTTTAGCTGCAGGATAAGCTGTAAGTAAAACTTGAAAGCCATGGTCAAACTTATAGCCATCGCGATAATCGGTTTTTACGCGACCACCAACACGGTCGGTAGATTCATAAATATCAAAACTATAGCCTTTGTTTTTTAAACTAATACCTGCAACTAGACCACTAACGCCTGATCCTATAATGGCAATCTTATGTTTTTTCATAAACCTTTACAAATTGATGATAAAATTTTATTAATTCAATTTTTCGAAGCTAAAATAATTAGTAGCTTAAAAGAAAAAATATGTCTAATAATAACAAAGATATGGGAGTTTTATCAACTAGTCATCATGAAATCACATTATATATTCACCCTGAAAATAGAATTGCTAAGCAAAGTATAGCTGTTGCTGAAGCTTCTAAAGCCACTACGCGAGTTGTTGATTTAAAAGAGGTTAAACTAACTAAAACTCAATGGGCAGATTTAGCTGATATGCTTCAACTTAAAGTCGAAGATCTTGTGAATTTTGAGCACGATATCATTGTGCAAAGCTTAGGTAAAAAACCTGAAGTTGAACCAAACGAACTGCTCAAATTATTAAGTCAAAACCAATCGATACTCAAGCATGGTATTGCCGTTCGTGGAAATCAAGCCATTTTTATCAAGCAAATAAATGATTTAATACAATTGAAAGAAACCGATTCTAGCGATGTAAGGATTCCATAGTAAACCATTTTTACTAATTTTGGTGAAAATTATTTTATGGAGGTTCAACAATTAGATCTTTCTCCAAGTGTTCTTCATCAATTTGTGAATGAATTAAGGGATAAAGATTACCAACATCATAAACCCTTATTCCGAAAAAATCTAGAACGCATTGGTGAGCTTTTAGCTTATGAGTTAAGCAAAGATTTAAACTATAAAGCTACAACAATTAAAACGGTTCTTGGAACTAAGTCATCTTTAACGCTTGAGGCACAACCTGTTATTGTTTCTATTTTACGTGCTGGTTTAGCCTTGCATCAAGGTTTACTAAACTATTTTGATCATGCCAATCACGGTTTTATTTCGGCAAATCGTGTTAAACATCAACAAGATATTAGTATAGAACTGGGCTACAAATCTTTACCTAATATTAACCAAAAAACACTTGTCTTAGCTGACCCTATGTTGGCGACGGGTCACTCGATGGTTGAGTGCTTAAAGTTGCTGTTAGACCACTACTCACCTAGTTTTATACATATTGTAGTTGTAGTGGCTGCACCTGAAGGTATTGCCTATTTAAATGATCAATTAAAGCACGTGCCTGTTAAACTTTGGGTCGCTTCCTGTGATCAAAAACTCGATAAAAATGCTTACATTGTTCCCGGTTTAGGTGATGCAGGAGATTTAGCCTACGGAATTAAAGAATAAAGCTATGATTAAAAAAATAATTTTACCAAGCCTTTTAGTGTCCATCGCGGTCACAAGTTGCGTATCTAAAAAGAAATTAACTCAAGCTGAAAATCAACTTGAGTTAAAATCTGCTCAAGTTGAGGAATTAACTAAAGAAAAAGAGGAATGCAGCTCAAAAGTCGATCAATTTAAAAATGATATTTACGATTATCAGGCACAAATAGAAAACCTTCAGCAGGACAATGCAGATAAACTGAAGTTTAGTCGTGATGGCGTTCCTATTTCAGCAGAAACGAAACAAAAAGTAAAAAACATATTACGAGAAGTAAGCCCAGACGATTTAGCGGAGGCTAAAACATTTAAAGATTCTTTAAATGCAGCTATAGCTTACAATATTAAGTCAAATTTAGCCTCGACTTTAGAGAGTGATTCATTGACTTCTAATTCGGGAATTAAGGTAAATGTTCAATCAGCTAAAGTAGAAATTAATATTTCTGAAGCTATTTTATTTGGTTCTGGAAGTGCCTTTGTGAAAATAGATACGTATCAGCTTATAGAGCGTATTGCAAAAGTGATTAATCAGAAACCGAGCACTCAAGTAAGAATTGTTGGTCACACAGATCATCAACCCGTCAAGCGCAATCAATTTGTTAAAGATAATTGGGAGTTAAGTTTAAAACGCGCAGCTTCAGTTGTTCGAATTTTAATTGATAAAAATGATGTAGCACCCGAGCGGTTAAGAGCTAGTGGCGCTAGTAAATTTCAGCCAGTTGCCGATAACTCTACTCCAGAAGGTCGAGCCAAAAACAGAAGAGTTACTATTGTTTTAGCACCAGATATTTCAACATATACGTCTATGCTAGACTAGGATGAAGTAAGTATAGAAAAAACGCCAAATTTTAATTTTGGCGTTTTTTTATGTGTAAGTTATTTAAAGGTCTTCATCAACTTTGATCCAGAGTTTATCTTCATTCAGCTTAAAACTACCTTTAAAATTAAAATTACATTCTGAAGGCGATATGAGGGATAAAAAAAGTTCATCTTTATCATCGGCATAAAGATGATAAATTTCACCAACGATGGGCTCAAAACTAAAGCGAGCCGAATAAATAAGATTATTATATTTGAACTTATCCATTAACGACTCGAACTGCGCTTTTAAACTTTCATATTCCGTATTAATTTGATGATTAACCTTTGATATATTAGAGTTTTTCCATCCTGTTAAATCTGTTGAAGTTATTTTAGGCGCACTAGCATTAGTACCATAAGGTAATAAGCCTGCTTCATATTTTTCTGTGTTAGGATTAAAAACAACCTGATCAGGTTTCTTTCGATTTTCGGACGACATTTTTTTTGTTCAAAGAAAACATCAAACATTTAAACAAACGCCCATTTTTGAAAAAATTAATAAAAACCAAGTAGATATGTCTTCATATTAAATAAGTCGTTTAATTCTATGGTATTGCGTTATATAAACCATAGCTTTGCAAATAATTTTAAATCAGTAAATTACAATTTATGAGTCAAGTAAAAGAAAACGACACGATTAAAGTACATTACACAGGAAAATTAACATCAAACGGTGAAGTATTTGATAGCTCTTTAGAACGTGAGCCATTAGAGTTTACTCTAGGTGAAGGTATGTTAATTCCTGGTTTTGAAAAAGGTGTTATTGACATGAAGGTAAACGAGAAAAAAACCATTAATATATCTAAAGACGATGCTTATGGTGATGTAAGAGAAGAACTTTTTCAAAAAGTAGAAAAAGCACAATTACCGAAAGAAATTGAACCTAAGGTAGGTATGGGGTTAGTATCTCAAAACCCTGACGGAACTGAGCGTCAATTAAGAGTTGCTGAGGTTAAAGATGATCATATTGTTGTTGATGCTAATCACCCTTTAGCTGGTCACGACTTAACTTTTGATCTAGAGCTTATCGAAATTAAATAGATTAGCTTTTTTATCACCATACATACCGCTATAATCATAGTATTTTAGCGGTTTTTTAATAGGCTTTTATGAAATATTAAATCACTACTAGCCTACTTTTGCTTTATGAAATTAACACTACAGTTAGCAGGAATTTATAATGTACTTTGGGGAGCATGGGTGGTTTTATTTCCCACACATTTTTTTGAATTAGTAGGAATGCCTATACCTACTCAGATTATGATTTGGCAAGGTATGGGAATGGTAATTGGCGTTTACGGGATTGGGTATTGGTTAGCCTCATATAATCCAGTCAAACATTGGCCAATTGTAATTGTAGGATTATTAGGTAAACTGTTTGGCCCATTAGGATTTGTATTTAACTATCTTAAAGGTGATGTTCCGTTTGAGTTTTTCTATACCTTAATTACCAATGATTTCATTTGGTGGATTCCGTTTGGAATTATAATTTATCGTGTACACAAAGATTACCAATGGAAACTTTAAACCTAGAGTTTTTAAGCTTAGTTGTAGATTTTGGTTTGGTAGTGCTTATTTGGATGGTACAACTTATTGTTTACCCTTCTTTTTTGTTTTACACACCAAAGAACCTAATATCTTGGCATAAAAAGTATACGCCTAAAATCACAGTAATTGTTGCACCATTAATGTTTTTACAGGTAATACTTAACACTTTAAACGCATTTTTTCGATGTAATTATTTAGCTATCTTTATACTAATTTTTATCGCTTTGATCTGGTTAATTACTTTTTTATATTTTGTTCCATTACATCAAAAAATAGAGACTAATAAGATTTCCAGAATTCAGCTTAAGCGTCTGGTAAAGTTTAATTGGATACGTACTATTTTATGGTCGATTATAGTTGTGTTTAAACTTACATATCTAAGTCTTTGATTATCAAACTTAAATTTGGAAAATTCAGCTTTATTTATTAATTTAGCAGGATTTCAATATTAACAGTAATACTTCGTACACTATATGAGACAACTTAAGATTACTAAACAAGTAACCAATCGCGAATCAAAATCACTAGATAAATACTTACAAG
>CBFHKB010000108.1:0-6162 GCA_965656295.1 Psychroflexus sp. | reverse complement strand
GCGTTTTGAAGACTTTATTTCATTTTGAGCTTCGTCTTGATAGGCTTTCGCTTCTAATTTTGCAATGTTAAGTTTAGCTTTTTCTGTTTTGGTTTTAGCAATACGTTGGTAACCTTTAAAAATATCCCATTTTAATTGAACACCCACTAAATAGCCTTGTGCATCAGCTTGAAGAAATTCATCATCAAACAGCTGTAAATTACCAAAGGCATTAAGGCGAGGTAAGTAGTTAAGCTGGTTTGATTTTAGTAATTGCTCTTGCGCTTTAACACCTAGATTGATGGCTTGTAAATCGGCTCTTGACTCAAGCGTATTTTGGTTAATGGTTTGGTGTAAATTTAAATTGAGCTTACTTTTTGGTATATATACCACCTCAGAGTCGTCTTGCATTAAAAATGCCAATTGATCGGATATATTTTTAATGCTAGCTTCAGCTTGATCAACCTTCGTTTCTAGATCATTTACACGAATATTTACGCCTAATACATCCGCTTTTTGGACTAAGCCTTCATCATAGAAATTAGTGATTTGTTTTAAGTATGCTTCAGCCGTTTTAAGTGCTTTTTTCATGACATCGCGGTTTTTATAAGCTAATTGAAGCTGCATGAAACTTGTTTTAGTTTCAAGGTTTAAAGCTTGCTTGAGTCGTTCGCCTTGGTATTGTTGTGCTAAATAAGCGTACTTGGCAGCTTTTCTTTCAGCGAATTTGTCAAAATTTAGTACACCTTGTTCTACACTAATAGTTGTTGAAAAATTTTCTATGCGATCAGGATCATTTAGTAAGGCTGGATTGAAATCATTTTGCGTTAAAATTTCTTGATTTAGTTTTGAGCCAAAAGCCATAAGTGGATTAGTTGTACTAATAACACTGTAATTGGCTGAAATATTTGGTAAAAAAACAGCATTAGATTGTTGATACTCACTTTTAGCGGCTGTGGTCTGAGCAGCTGCAATTTTAAGTTTTAAATTGTTAGTTTGTGCTTTTAGCAATAAACTATCCAGGCTAATCTCTTTTAAGGATTGCCCAATCATAGTTGTACTTAATAATAGAATAAAGCTATAGGTTTTCCATTTCATTTCCTAAAATTTAGAACAAAAGTAAATACTTAGTATTATTTTTAGTGTAACTTTTGTTACTTTAATCCTAGTGATAATAAGTATTAATGATAAAAATCAGTTTTTAGTAAGGCTTTATGGTGTTATAAGTAAAACCAATAATAATAGACAAAACTTATAGCATGTATCATCTATCTTTGTCATATCATAACATATAAAATTAAATATTATGGATACAGAGCAACAAATAACCGAACTAAACACTATGCCAAGAATTGGTGATCAAGCACCAGATTTTGAAGCGGTAACGACTAAAGGAAATATTAAAATGTCTGATTTTGCAAAAGATAAATGGATTGTAATGTTTTCTCATCCAGCTGACTTTACGCCCGTTTGTACTACAGAAATGAGCGGATTTGCAACTCGAAAAGCAGAGTTTGATGCTTTAAATACAGAACTCCTAGGTCTAAGTATAGATAGTATTCATGCGCATTTAGGTTGGGTAGATAGCGTTAAACAAACTACGGGGGTTTATTTTGACTTTCCTATTATTGCCGACATAGATATGAAAGTATCAAAACAATACGGTATGTTGCAGCCCAATGAAAGTGAAACTGCTGCTGTGAGAGCCGTGTTTTTTATTGACCCTGCAAAGAAAATTAGATTAGTCATGTATTACCCGCTGAATGTTGGACGCAATATGGACGAGATTTTAAGAGCTCTCGAGGCTTTACAAGTTTCAGACAAACATGGTGTTGCTTGTCCTTTAGATTGGAAAAAAGGAGATAAAGCGATTGTACCACCACCCAAAAATTTAGATGAATATAATGCACGATTAGCTGATGAAACCGTAGAAAAAACATCATGGTATCTAGCTAAGAAAGATTTAAACTTATAAAAACCTATTGCTATTAAAGGGATCTAACTATTGATCCCTTTAATAGTTAATGGCTTTCTGGCTTCTATTTTTTCTAAAATCTTCTTTAAACTTCAAAAGTATTATTGTCTGTTACTTATTGTATTAACTAAATGTATCTGTTCGAGAGACTCAAATCACCAATTATGGTGATTTTTTTGACTTAATTGTTCATGCGTTTTAATTGAATATTTAAAGCCTTCACGCTAATTTGTATTTCCATAATAGAAAGCACTAAAGAGATCATCAACAAAATTAAAGAGATTCCAAAAACGATACTGCCGCTCGTTTGGAGATTCTCGTAAATTAAAAACATACTTAATACACAAAGTAATAAACTGAAAATCCCAAAACTTTGCATATTCTTGATGAGGTTAACGCGCTTTGTTAAATTACCAATTTGAGCTTTGATATTAACATCAGGGGCTTTCATATAACTCTTATGTAAATTTCGAATTAAACCTGCAATAGTTAAAAAGCGATTGGTGTAAGCTAATAGTAATAAAGATATAGCAGGAAACAAAAGTGCAGGAGTAGTTAAATTGATATCCATAATATTTTTAGATTAAACTAAATATTTTATAAGTTTCGTAAAAAAATGTATTTTTGAAACTTAAATTTACAACAATGTATTCACTTTCTGAAGAAAATTATTTAAAATCTATTTATCATCTGCAAAAGCAATTTCCAAAGGGAGTAAACACCAATGCTCTTGCAGAGCAATTGGAGACTAAAGCTTCTTCGGTGACCGATATGATCAAAAAATTATCAGATAAAAAGTTAGCTGTATACAAAAAGTATAAAGGCGTAAGATTAAGTGAAGAAGGACAAAAAACAGCTTTAGAAATTATTCGTAAACATCGTTTATGGGAGGTGTTTTTAGTTGAAAAACTAAATTTTAATTGGGACGAAGTACATGAAATAGCAGAGCAATTAGAGCACATTAAATCGTCTAAACTTATTTTTGAACTCGAAAAATATTTAGATTACCCTACCCGAGATCCGCATGGTGATCCCATACCCGATGCTAACGGTCATTTTAAAGTTACCAATAAAATAGCATTAAACGAACTAAAACCTGGCCAAACAGGTGTTTTAGTTGGTGTCAAGGACACCTCTTCTTCTTTTTTACAATACTTAGATAAGTATAATATTTCCTTAGGCAACACAATTAAAGTCTTAAGTAAAGAAGAATTTGATGGAGCCATGCAGATTCAAATTAAAGACACACATCTTACACTCTCGGCACTAGTAACTTCAAATATTTACATCAAAATCTAAAATCAAATATGGAATCGATTATAGCTTATTTTGAGACTCTAAACCCAGTAACTGCAGCCTTGTATGCGACATTATTTACGTGGTTTGTTACAGGGCTTGGGGCTTCACTTGTCTTTTTATTTAAGAGCATGAACCGTAAACTGTTTGATGGTATGCTTGGGTTTACGGGTGGTGTGATGGTTGCGGCCAGTTTTTGGAGTTTGTTAGCGCCAGGTATAGAAATGAGTGAAGGTGAAGGATTTGTGAAAGTTATTCCGGCGGTCGTAGGTTTTGCACTTGGCGCTTTATTTATTTTTGGACTTGATAAAGTCCTACCCCATTTACATATTAATTTCAAGGAAAGTCAAACAGAAGGGGTAAAAACAAAATGGCATAAATCAGTCTTGCTAACTTTAGCGATTACACTTCATAATATACCAGAAGGTTTAGCGGTTGGTGTTCTTTTTGGAGGTGCAGCTGCTGGTCTTGAAGGTGCGAGTATTGGAGGTGCAGTAGCCTTAGCAATCGGAATTGGCCTACAGAACTTTCCCGAAGGTTTTTCGGTAGCTATGCCGCTTAGAGGTTTAGGTTTAAGTCGTTGGAAAAGTTTTCACTATGGTCATCTTTCAGCTATTGTAGAGCCGTTTGCTGCCGTTTTAGGTGCATGGGCGGTTTTAACCTTTGAACCTATTTTACCTTATGCGTTATGCTTTGCTGCTGGCGCAATGATATTTGTAGTGATCGAAGAAGTGGTGCCCGAATCCCAGCTTGAACGTAATACAGATATTGCGACCTTAGGATTTATAGGTGGTTTTATGGTGATGATGACTTTAGACGTTGGTTTAGGATAATAATAATATATATATATTTGTTGTTTTATTATAAACTTAACCAAATGAAAAAGTTTTTATTACTCTTATTTTTATCCGCGATCGGATTTTCTCAAAACAATTTAAAGCCTGGTAAGATTGTCTTTACTAACGGCTATGTTAAAAAAGGCCTTATTAATAATGTAAATTGGCGCGATACATTTACTCAAATAGAGTTTAAGCTTAATGAAAACGCTAAGACAGAAACTCATAAAATAGATAAGATTGATTATTTTATGGTCGGTGGTGAAAAATATAAAAAAGCCAATATTAAAATAAACATTTCAGGTATTAAAGATCAAGAGCTAAGTAATACTAGAGAGCCAAAAATCTTAGTTGAAAATACCTTTGTAAAAGTCTTAGCTGAAACCAAAACAGTTGAACTTTACCAAGTTTATTACAATGGTATTCCAAACTACTTAGTGTCTATAGATGATGAAATTACAACACTTATTTACCACAGGTATACAGAAAGAGCAAGCATTCTAGAAAATAATGATTTTAGAGGCCAGCTATATAGACTCCTAGGTTGTCTTGATGCAAATGTGTATCGAAAATTTACCTACGATTCTAACGACTTAGTCGAGCTTATAAAGAAGCATGCAACATGCAAAGGAAATGAAGATTCACTTGTATTATTTGATAAAGAAGCTGAAGCTGGAAAATTTAATATCAAGCCAAAACTAGGATTAATATCTAATCAAGTCACTTCAGATTTCACAGCTTTTGAAAACTTCCAGTATGAAATTAAACCAGATAGACAAACAAACATTTCGTTTGGGGTTGAATTTGAATTTGTATTGCCGTTTAGATCTAAGAGTTATTCTATATTTTTTGAACCTACTTATGTTTCAAATTCTTCGACAGCCAGAAGTCCGAACGTCGATCAAGGCCCTGGATTAGCAAGTCGAAGTGCCGAAGTTTTTGTAGATTATCAAGCAATTGAAATGCCTGTTGGTGTTAAAAAGTATTTTAGGCTTAACTCAGATAGTAAACTGTTTATAGCAGGCTCTGCCATATTTGCTTTTAATTTAGACTCAACCCTTGAAGCACGTTTTATTTCAAATACCGATGAACCTCGAGGTGTTTTTAATTTTGATGTTAAAAATATTTTTGGCTTTGGTTTAAATTTAGGTTATGAATTAAATCAAAAATACTCTATTGAGTTAAAATACTCATTTAATCGAGAAATCGAAGATATAGTTGGTTTTTCATCGATATACAATCACTTTGGCGTATATTTAGGTTACAATATATTATAAGTTATAATTTCCTAAATTTGCAACAAACTATAAACTATGTTTTCTAAAAAAGCAAATCAAATTTTTCAAGATACTATCAATACTTACCATGTGGTTGATGCTGTAGATCAAGACTTCTCAAATCCTTATGATGCTAAAGCTGAAACAATAGAGCATTTACTCTATAGAAAATGTTGGATAGATACCGTACAATGGCATTATGAAGACTTAATTAGAGATCCTCATATTAATGCAGAAGATGCCTTGGTTTTAAAACGAAAAATTGATGCCTCAAACCAAGATCGTACAGATACAGTTGAATTTATTGACAGCTATTTTTTAGAACAATATAGAGAAGTTAAGGTTAAACCTGAGGCTAAAATTAACACCGAAAGCCCAGCTTGGGGTATTGACCGTTTATCTATTTTAGCACTTAAGATTTACCATATGGAAGAAGAAGCTCATCGCGAAGATGCTTCTGAAAAGCACCGTGAATCTTGCCAAAGTAAATTAGCTATTTTGTTAGAGCAACGTGTAGATTTATCTACGGCAATCGATCAACTTTTAGTTGATATAGAAAATGGCGATAAGTTTATGAAAGTGTATAAGCAAATGAAAATGTACAACGATGATGAACTAAACCCCGTTTTACGCGCTAAAAAATAATGAAACCTCAGGCTCATCTTGTTTTAATACGCTTCTCTGCTATGGGCGATGTTGCTCTAGCCGTTCCAGTTGTTAAAGCATTATTAGAACAAAATAAAGGTTTAAAAATTACAATAGTGACTAAAGCTTTCTTCGGAAAGCTTTTTTTGCACCT
>CBFHKB010000107.1:0-6175 GCA_965656295.1 Psychroflexus sp. | reverse complement strand
GGATTAAAATTGCAGAAGTTTATAGTTCTAATTATAACTGGAAGTTGCTTATTTGTCATTCTGAAAAAGAGCTTAAACAATTAAATCCTTCAGTTTTAGATTTAGTTAAATCGGGGTTCGGTCAATCAATTATCAGCTGTAAGTCCGAGGATCAGTTTGATTTTGCTTACCGTTGTTTCGTGCCAGATCTAGGTATTTTAGAAGATCCTGTTACAGGTTCAGCCCAATGTGCACTTGTTCCTTACTGGTCTAAGAAACTAGGGAAATTAGAATTAAGTTCAACGCAACTTTCAGGTCGTAATAATAGATTAAAAGCGCAGTATTTAAACCAGTCAAGCATTAACGTCATTGGAGAAGCTAAAACAGTAATTAAAGGAAATCTTTATATTAGTGATTAGATTTACTGTTTTTAGCATAATTACGCCATTTTTCTATACAAGCCGACATGTCTTCGGGGACGTCAGATTCAAATTTTAAAAATTCACCTGTTTTAGGATGTTCAAAACCTAAGGTTTTGGCATGAAGCGCTTGTCGAGGTAAAATCTTAAAGCAATTATCTACAAATTGTTTGTACTTAGAAAAGGTAGTGCCTTTTAAAATTTTATCACCGCCGTAACGCTCGTCGTTAAATAAGGTGTGACCAATATGCTTCATGTGTACCCGAATTTGATGAGTCCTACCCGTTTCTAATTGGCAACTTACCAAAGTGACATAGCCTAAGCGTTCAATGACTTTATAATGTGTAACAGCGGGTTTGCCTTTGTCAATTTCATCATTTTCGAAGACTTGATTTTGTAATCTATTTTTAGGATTTCGCCCAATATTTCCTTCTATACGGCCTTCATCGTCTTTTAAATTCCCCCAAACTATAGCTAAATACTCACGCTCACTAGTTTTATGAAAAAATTGCCGAGACAAATGCGTCATGGCTTCTTCAGTTTTAGCAACCACTAGGAGGCCGCTGGTGTTTTTATCAATACGATGCACTAGTCCAGGACGCTGGCTAGAATTATTTGGTAGGTGGTCAAAATGGTAAACCAAAGCATTAATTAGTGTGCCTGAATAATTTCCATGACCAGGATGTACAACCATGCCAGCCGGTTTATTAATTACTAACAAATCATCATCTTCGTAAACAATATTTAAAGGAATGTTTTCTGGCGTTAGTAAGTTTTCATAAGGTGGATAGCTTAACAAAACCTTGACTTCATCGTATGCTTTGACCTTATAGTTTTGCTTAACCGGCTGGTCATTAACAAAAATATGACCGTCTTTTGCGGCAGCTTGTATTTTGTTACGCGTGGCATTTTCTATAAAATTCATCAAAAACTTATCGACTCGAAGTGGTTTTTGACTTGAAGCTGCAGTAAAACTATGGTGTTCAAATAAATCGTCGTTACCCGATTCTTGTTCGTTTATAGACATTAAATTTAAATTGAAAAATTAGTGAATGGTATCTTGCAATGCTTGACCATATCTTAAACTACCATCACCGATTACAATATCAATCACACTAGTTTTAGGTAGCTTATCGCCAGGTTGTAAAATTTTATCTTTGTGTTTTAGCTCAAGAACTGCGCCCTTAGCAATATCTGGCTTTTTAATGGTATCACCTATTTTAAAACCTCGCGCAAGTAAACTAGGTTGAACTTGACGTAAAGTTTTTCTAATCATATTATCTGGAATTTCGACTTCAGCATAGCCTGAAGGGTTTACAGTTAAGTAAATTTTTCGTTTCTCTTTAACTTTTTGGCCTGCTACAGGATTTTGGTCTAATACAGAATATGGTGGATATTCTGGATTAAAACTTGCCGAGTCTAAGACTTCATATCTCAAATTCATTTCTTCTAGCTTTTGATCCACAATGTTTAAACTTAATTTAGACAAATTTGGAACTGGTATAGTCTCGTTATGATTGGTAGTGATATCAAGCCATTGTAATACAGCAAAAAGTAAGGCAATACCTATTATAGCAGCGATTGCAATCTGTTTAAGAAACGTCTTACTAAAAATGAATTTAAAAATAGACATGGAGTAATTTTGAGCAAATATACATAGAAATAGGTCACAAAAAAATCGGGTAAGCGTCTTGCACTTCCCGATTTCTTAATTTGCGTGTATTTGCTTTAGTCTTTATGCATGAAGGATTGTTTACCAAGTAACTGTTCTTCAGTTTCTTCATGTTCTTCGTCTGGTACACAACAATCAACTGGGCAAACAGCAGCACATTGTGGCTCTTCGTGAAAGCCCATACATTCGGTACACTTATCGGCAACGATATAATATAATTCGTCGCTAACCGGTTCTTGAGCTTCGTTAGCATCTGCAGCCTTACCGTTAGGCAAAACAATATTTCCTTCTAAGTCGGTGCCGTCGGCATATCTCCAATCGTCTGCACCTTCATAAATTGCAGTGTTTGGACACTCAGGTTCACAAGCCCCACAATTTATGCATTCGTCTGTTATTTTGATAGCCATTTTTTTTTATTTATGTAGTTTTGTTCAAAATTACTCACAAACAAGTTGAAAAACAAATTCTATGTCTTTAGATGCAAAAAAAAAGGCTTTAATTGATTTAAGTCAGTTTCTTTCAAATCATCTTAATGACACTTATTCCTCTAAACAGCAAGACCAACACCAGCAATTGGAGGTGGCTATACATCAAAGTAAATTACACAACTCGTGGTTTACTAAAGAGTTTATTAATAAGTCATTACAAAGTTGGTCTAAAGCATTGGTTCAAGATTCAATTGAGCATTGGCTAGACCAATATACCTTTTCAAAACATGCTTCAAAACGCGTTGCCGTTATTTGCGCAGGAAATATCCCGCTGGTTGGATTTCACGATTGTTTATGTGGCTTACTTTGCGATCATGATTTATTGATCAAATATTCAACAAAAGACCAATTTTTGCTTCGGTTTTTATTAGACTACCTTATACATTCTGGAGCTTTCACTTCAGAAATCACATATACAAATCAGCATTTAAAGGATTTTGACGCCGTTATAGCCACTGGGAGTAATAATACAGCTCGCTATTTTGAATATTATTTTAAAAATGTGCCTAGTATAATCCGTAAAAACCGTCATTCTGTTGCATTACTAACGGGAAGTGAAACTCAAGAAGATCTAAACCTGTTAGGCCAAGATATTTTTACTTATTTTGGTTTAGGATGTCGAAATGTATCTAAATTGTATGTTCCAAAATCTTACGATTTTAAGCATTTTTTTGAGGGTATTTTCAAGTTTTCTGATGTAATTAATCACCATAAATATGCGAATAATTACGATTATAATAAAGCTGTGTACTTAATGAGCAATATTAAATTATTTGACAATAATTTTTTAGTCCTAAAAGAAGACCAAGGTTTAAGTTCGCCCCTTGCCTGCTTGTTTTACGAATATTACAGCTCTGATGCAGAGCTTAAGCAATTACTAAACACACAAAAAAATCAATTACAATGTACTGTCGGTTCGTCACATTTAGCGACTGTAGGTTTTGGACAAACACAACATCCTCAACTTTGGGACTATGCCGATGGGATAGATACCTTAGAATTTTTACTACATTTATAGGCTTAAAAGAAACAAACATTAATTATGGCAAATAGACCTCACAATTTTAGCGCAGGACCTTGTATTTTACCCTTAGAAGTTTTTGAAAAGTCATCACAATCTGTGATTGACTTAGATCATTCTGGACTTTCCATTTTAGAAATATCACACCGTAGCCCTGCGTTTGTTAATATTATGGAGCGTGCTCAAGACTTAGCACTATCATTAACTAACCTTAAAGGAAAAGGTTACAAAGCTCTATTTTTACAGGGAGGAGCAAGTCTTCAATTTTTAATGACCGCTTATAACTTACTCGAAACCAAAGCAGGTTTCTTAGACACCGGGACATGGTCTTCTAAAGCCATTAAAGAAGCAAGAAGCTTTGGCGAAATTGATGTCGTAGCCAGCTCTAAAGAAAAAAACTATAATTATATCCCTAAATCTTATGAGATTTCACCCAAGCTTGACTATTTACACTTGACCAGTAATAACACAATTTTCGGCACCCAAATTAAAAACTTCCCTTCAACTTCGGTTCCCTTGGTAGTTGATGCAAGTAGTGATATTTTTTCGAGAGACATAGATTATAGTCAATTTGATTTAATCTACGCAGGCGCTCAAAAAAATATGGGTCCTGCTGGTGCTACTCTAGTACTTATTAAAGAATCTATACTTGGTCGAGTATCCCGAGAAATTCCATCTATGCTAAGTTATGAAACAATGATTTCAAAAGACAGTATGTTTAACACGCCACCTGTTTTTTCAATTTACGTTTCTATGTTGAATTTAGAATGGTTGGAGCGTAATGGTGGAATTAAAGCTATGGAAGCTAAAAATAAAGAAAAGTCTGAAATGATTTATCATGAGATTGATCAAAATCCTTTATTTAAAGGTTTTGCTGAAGCTGAAGATCGATCAATGATGAATGCAACCTTCAATCTAGTAGATAAGTCTTTAAAAGAAAAGTTCAATGCCATAGCTAAAGCTGCAAATTTAAATGGAATTAATGGTCACCGAAGTGTTGGTGGCTATAGAGCTTCCATGTATAATGCTTTGCCTCTAGAAAGTGTAGAAGCTTTAGTTAAAGCCATGAGAAAATTAAATCAATAAGTTCCTTATAAACACTACATATGAATATACTAGCAAACGACGGTCTATCACAAAGTGGTATTGACCAACTTGAAGCCCATAACTTTACTGTCCATCAAACCACAGTTGCACAAGAGCAACTTGCCGACTATATTAACGACAATAATATTGAAGTTATTTTAGTTCGAAGCGCAACTAAAGTTCGTAAAGCCCTTATCGACCAGTGTCCAGGGCTTAAGATTATAGGCCGTGGCGGTGTAGGCTTAGATAATATAGATGTTGATTATGCTAAATCAAAATCTATCCACGTTATCAATACACCAGCAGCGTCTTCCGAAAGTGTTGCCGAACTTGTCATTGGTCACGCCTTAAACTGTTTACGTTTTTTAAAAGATGCTAATAGAGCTATGCCTCTTGAAGGGGAACAACATTTTAAAGCCTTAAAAAAATCATACGCAGGTGGTCAAGAACTAAAAGGCAAAACTATGGGTATTGTTGGTTTTGGACGAATAGGACAAACTGCTGCTCAAAAAGCCATCGGTTTAGGTATGAATGTTATCGCGTTTGATAAGTTTATAGACGAAGCAACACTAAGTCTTAACTTTTATGATGGTCAAGCCGTAAACTTTACTATAAAGACCTCTAGTTTTGATGATTTACTAGCTCAGTCAGATGTCATCACATTTCATGTTCCTGCTCAAAAAGACTATATTTTGAGTACTGATGAATTTAAGAAAATGAAACCCACAGCTGGCATCATAAATACAGCTCGCGGTGGTATTATTGATGAAGTGGCTCTAGTCGAAGCTTTAAATAACAAAACTATAGCTTTTGCTGCCTTAGATGTGTTTGAGAATGAACCTACGCCTGAAATTGCTTTACTTATGCACGATAAAATTTCACTAAGCCCTCATGTTGGTGGTGCTACGGTTGAAGCCCAATCTCGAATAGGCCTTGAACTTGCCGATCAAATCATAAAATTAAGTCAGTAAAAATATGCGGTTAATACAAGTTTTACTATTAGTACTGGTAAGTCATATTGGCTTTTCACAAGTTCAAACTGGAAAAGCATCTTTTTATGCCGATAAGTTTGAAGGTAGACCTACTGCTAGTGGAGCGATTTACAAGCACAATCTAGCTACTGCGGCCCACCGAAAGTTAGCTCTAGGTACCAAGGTAAAAGTCACTAATCTCGCTAATAACAAATCGGCTGTTGTTCTAATTAATGATCGTGGGCCTTTTATTCGTGGCCGAATAATTGATGTTTCACAGTCGGTTGCTAAGCGTTTAGGCTTTATAAATTCTGGTGTAACCGATGTTACCATCGAAGTAATCTCAGGGACTTCTACACCTAACGAAGCTCCAACAAGAGTTGCATCTACATCACCTACTTCAACTGAAACAACAGTAACAAAACACCAACTAATATCAAGTAAATCTGTTGTTGAAAATCGAGAATTTTATTCGCTTGAGGTTAACCGTATTAGGCCAAATTTTTTTGGTGTACAAATTGGAAGTTTTCAAGAGGTGG
>CBFHKB010000106.1:0-6372 GCA_965656295.1 Psychroflexus sp. | reverse complement strand
TATCTTGCATTTGCGGAATAGCTTTCGGAGAAACAAAACTTCCAAAATCTATCGTATCAAATCCACATTTTAATAAGGACTGAATGTACAAGACCTTTTGCTGCGTTGAAATAAATGGTTTGATTCCCTGCATAGCATCTCGTGGACATTCAATTAATTTGACACGCTTCATCCCTTAAATTTTAATGACTATCAAATATACAGTTTTTGTCATATTATAAGTAAAACTGACAAATGAATAAAGTTAAATTAAAATCAAGAGCGCTATGACTAAAAAACTAAGGATTTGGAAATACTTTAAATAGAAACCGATGCGTTTGTGACCTTTTATAAAATATGATAAACGGGAAGAAAAGAAAGCTACTAAACTAAAAATAAGTAACGCTTGAAACATAAACACTAACCCTAGACTGTAAAACTGAGCTATGACATTTTGATCATTATCCCATAAAAAGCTGGGAAAAAAAGCCAAAAAAAAAAAGCTAACTTTTGGGTTAATTATATTCATAAGTAAGCCTTTAGTATACAAGTGTTGCTTAAGTTTTGATGTGGGTTCTATATGCAAATTAGAAGGTGTCTTGTATACTTGGTAAGCTAAGTAAATAAGATAAGCTGCTCCTATAAGTTGAAGCGCCCATAAAACATCTGGATAAATGTGTAAGAGTGCCGAAACACCAAACGCCAATAAAGTAGTATGAAATATAACCCCACTTACTAAGCCCAAAGCAATAATAAAACCTCGTTTAAAACCTCCAACCATACTTTGACTTAATACAAATATGATATCAGGCCCAGGAGCAATCGTTAATACCATAGAAGCTAACAAGAAGCTAGTAAGTTGAGCTATCATTAACGTGCTTGTTTGAGTATCGCTTTATTAATTTGCTTAATTAAAGTTGGACCTCGATAAACAAAACCAGTATAGATTTGAACCAAATCGGCACCAGCATTAAGTTTATCTATGGCATCTTGTGGCGACATAATACCACCTACAGCTATGATAGGAAAATCTATGGTTTGCTTTTGCTTGATATAACTAATTACCTGATTAGAAACTTTAGTCAAAGGTTTTCCACTTAACCCTCCTACTTCTGTTTTAAATTTTGATGCTAAACCTTCACGACTAATGGTAGTATTGGTCGCTATAACACCGTCAATTTTCGTATCCTCAATAATCGAAATAATATCATCTAGCTGAGCTTCGTTTAAATCTGGAGCTATTTTTAATAAAATAGGTTTGGGCTTAGGTTTTTGATGGTTAAGGTTTTTAATGTGTGTAAGAAGCTTGGTTAAAGGTTCCTTATCTTGTAATGCTCTTAAGTTTGGCGTATTAGGGGAACTCACATTAATTACAAAATAATCTACCACATCAAATAATTCATGAAAAGCAAAGGCGTAATCATCCAATGCCTTTTCATTTGGTGTAATTTTATTTTTTCCGATGTTTCCACCAATAATAATATTATCTATAGACTTCAACCGTTGAACGGCGACCTTAACGCCTTGATTATTAAATCCCATACGGTTAATAATAGCTTCATCTTCTATAAGTCTAAACAAACGTTGTTTTGAATTTCCTTCTTGAGGTTGCGGAGTTAGTGTTCCAATTTCAATAAAACCAAACCCAAAATTATGCAATTCTTTTATGAGCTTAGCATCTTTATCAAAGCCTGCTGCTAGACCAACGGGATTAGGAAATTTTATACCAAAAACTTCACGCTCTAATGCAGCAGATTTAAGCACGTAGCTACTCCTAATAAGCGAACCTACCATTGGAATTTTATGAATAAATTTAATAAACCAAAAACTAAAATGATGCACCTTTTCAGGGTCAAACTGAAATAAAATTGGCTTTATGATAGAATTATACACAGCTGATTGTTTTGGCAAAAGTAATCTATTTATAAGGCTTTTTAAAATTAATTGGTCTAAAGCTGAAGTTATCTGTATTTTTACATTTAAAACTTAAAAGCCATGCTCAACGAAAAAGAATTACTAGATCGATTTATAAGTTATGCGAAAATTGATACGCAAAGTAATCCTAATTCTAATAAAACTCCAAGTACAGAAAAACAGTGGGATTTAGCTCATAAATTACACCAAGAATTACTAGATATTGGACTAAAAGATGTCCAGATAGATGAAAATGCCTATATCATGGCTACATTACCCTCAAATGTAGATCACGATGTACCAACCATAGGGTTTATATCTCATTTTGATACATCGCCAGATTATACAGGTACAAATGTAAAACCACAAATTCATGAAAATTATCAAGGTGGGGACATCGTTTTAAATGAAGCTGAAAATGTTGTTTTATCACCAACTTATTTTGAAGACCTCAACAAATATAAGGGTCAAACCATTATCACAACCGATGGCACAAGTCTATTAGGCGCTGATGATAAGGCTGGCTTAACCGAAATTGTTTCGGCGATGAAGTATTTAGTTAATCATCCTGAAATTAAACATGGTACCATTAAAGTAGGCTTTACACCTGATGAAGAGATTGGCCGTGGCGCCCATAAGTTTGATGTTAAAGCCTTTGGGGCAGATTACGCTTACACCATGGATGGCAGTGAAATTGGCGAGTTAGAATATGAAAATTTTAATGCTGCTGAAGCTAAAATTAAGTTTCATGGACGTATTGTACACCCTGGCTATGCTAAAGGTAAATTGAAAAATGCCATGTATATGGCTTCTGAATTTATTCAAAGTCTACCTAATAATGAAGTACCTGAACAAACGGAAGCTTACGAAGGTTTTTTTCATCTTACAGAAATGTCTGGAGAGGTTGAAGAGGCTTATCTACACTATATTATTAGAGATCATGATCAAACTAAGTTTGAAGCTCGGAAGCAATTAATTAAAGATATTGCCACATTAATTTCAGATAAATATGGAGATGATGCAATAAGTCTTGATATTAAAGATCAATACTTTAATATGAAAGAACATATATTGCCTGTAAAACATATTGTTGATATTGCTGAAGAAGCTATGGAAACCTTAGATATAACTCCTATTATAAAACCTATTCGAGGTGGCACTGATGGTGCACAACTAAGTTACATGGGATTACCTTGTCCAAATATATTTGCTGGGGGTCATAATTTTCATGGTAAATATGAATATTTGCCCCTAAATAACCTCATTAAAGCTACTGAAGTAATTATTAAAATTGCAGAATTAACAGCTAAAAAAGCAGAATAAGTGAATTTAAAACAGCTTATCTTAATAGGAATTGGTGGTGGTTTAGGTAGTGCTTTAAGGTATTACCTAAGCCAACTACTACACACTTACCAATGGAGTAAGTTTAATCTTGGTACGCTAAGCGTTAACATAATAGGCAGCTTTCTAATAGGTCTCCTAATGGGGTACGCCTTAAAAAATGAACCTGAAAACAATTACTTAATAAGTTTTGCTGTGATTGGTTTTTGTGGTGGTTTTACAACATTTTCCAGCTTTAGCTTAGACAATCTCGAACTCCTTAAACAAGGTGACTATATTAACTTTTTAATTTACAGTTTAGGAAGTTTATGTTTAGGCATCTTAGCTGTTTTTTTAGGGTATTTGATTACCAAGTGACATTAATATGATTTTTGGCGATCTATCCTATTATTTAGTTTTTGGCCCTTTTTCATACGTTCATAATTATCTAAAATTTGATTAACTACCGCTTCAGGGTCTGTCATACTTGCTACGTGTGGTGTCACTAAAACACTTTGATGAGTCCACAATCTGGAGTTTTTAGGTAATGGTTCTGTATTAAAAACATCTAAACAGGCTAAAGAGAGTTGTTCTTCATTTAACATCTCAAGTAAATCAGCTTCAACAAGATGTGACCCTCGTGCTACGTTAATAAGTTGTGCGCCTCGAGGTAACTTTTTTAAATTCTCTTTATTAAGTATTCCTATTGTATCTTCAGTAATAGGAAGTAAGCAAACAAGAATTTGAGCTTTGGATAAAAATTGATCTAATTCGGATTCAATATAACTTTTTATCCCTTTGACGTATTTTCGAGTTGTAGACCACGACGAAACTTTAAAACCATTTAATTGTAGCTTTTTCCCAGTTGCCTGACCTAATACGCCAAATCCTAACAATCCAACATTAACTTCTTCAGGTTGTTGATAAGCTTTAATTTTCCAGTTTTTATGGTGTTGATTAATCTGGTGAAATTTAAAATTGCGAATTCCATATAACGCATTAAGCAATACAAAATTGGCCATGTCTTGTGTCAGATTTTCATCTACAATACGAGTAACTTCAATATTTGCAGGCAGGGATTGATCACCGATAATGTGATAAACACCTGCCCCCATAGAGGCAACAACTTTCAAGTTGGGAAATTCATTAAATATACCGTGATCATGTTGCCAGGAAATAGCAAACTCAATTTCTTCTTTATGCTTTACCTCTGGATAAACCTCAATCGATACATCTGGATTTTGGGTTGTAAACGCGTTTACCCAAGGCTCAGGATCACGATGATTACAAACTAAAACAATACGCATATTTTAAAGTTTAAATTGATGCTCTACAGCAAACCTAATTAATTCAGTTTTACCCTTTAGCTTCAACTTTTGAATCATGTTTTTACGATGGGTGTAAATAGTACTTAATGCAGATTGCCGACGCTTTGCAATTTGCTCACTTGTGAAGCCTTCAGCAATTAATTCTAGAATTTCTATTTCAGTTCTAGACAATATCGATTTAAAGTTGGTTGAGAATAACGAACTATCTTCGAAGTGTAAATTTTGATCGTAATAACTTAAGCCATTATAAACACTTTCGATAGCTTTAGTAAGGCATTCCATTCTGGAAGATTTTAACACATAGGCGCTAGCTCCCGCAGCTTTAACTTGCTGAACAGCTGATGGTTGGTCAAACATTGAAAAAGCAATGACACCGATAGCGGGATAGTTTTTTTTAATCATTCTAGTGAGTTGTATACCGCTCATTCCTTGCATTTTAATATCTGTAACTACGATATCAACTTGATGAGCCCCTAAATCTAACAGTATAGCTTCACCTGAAGTTTGGCTTAATACTAACTCCATATTAGGAGTTTGCTTCATCACTAAGGCAAAGCCATCTAATAAAGCCTGGTGATCATCTACAAAAGCAACTTTAATCATAACTAATATGTATTATGAAGGTTGCACCTTTTCCTGGTTTACTGTCTATTCCTAAGGTTCCGTTAAGCTCTTCGATTCTATTATTAATATTCTTTAATCCCATGCCTGTTGAATGTATTTTCTCAGGATTAAAGCCTTGACCATTATCTTCAAAAATGAGACTAATTTCAGAGTCGTAAAGGGTTAAATTAATTGAAATTTTAGAAGCATCCGCATGTTTTAAAGTATTTGCAACTAACTCTTGAATAATACGATAAATACTAATTTCGAGGTAATTTGGAAGTCGCGTATTGGTATTAGAGGCTGTTATATCTAACTCAATATTATGAAGTTGAAGCATTGAATTTTTAAGCTCGGCTAAAGACTGCATAAGGCTTTTTTCTACCGTGGTCGATGAATTATTTTTATGGGCTAATGCTCTTATATCCTCGTAGGTATTTGATAGCAAATCAAAAGTTGTGTTGAAAATTTTTTGTTGGTCTTTATCTTTAATTTGTTGCTTCAATACTGAAAAGTAAGCATTGATAGATGCTAGATTACCTCCCACTTGATCGTGTAAATCTGCAGCAAAGCGTTTGCGTTCGAGATCTTGCCCTTTAATCATGGCGTCCACAGCTTTTAGCTCCTGTTCTTTCAAAAGCTTTTGGCTTTTTTCTTTTTGAATAAGTATAGTTTGATTAGCTATGGTTTGTCTACGTTTAAAGTTAACAAACATAAGTGCTGAGGTAATTAACAAGGCTGCAAAAGCTCCTAAACTAGCGTAAACTTGAGTTTGCTTCTGCCTATTATCTTGCTGGAGCATTAAGTTTTGCTTTTCTTTACGCTCGGTTTGAAATCGAGTTAAATTAATATTTTGCTTTTGGATATTAAGACTATCCTTATATTGCATAGAGGCTTCTAAGTAGTAGTAAGCAGAATCATATTGACCAATGCTTTTATAATCATTGGCAAGTAGTTCATAATTATAAGCGGTTAAATCATAATCATAATTCAAGTCTCGAAGTTGATTAGCTTGCTTAAGGAATCGAATTGCTTTGTTAGTTTGACTATCAATCCGTTCTACTTCACTATAGTTAATGTAGATTAACATTTCTTTATCAACTAAACCTAGGTTTTGATATTGTTTTAAACTCTTATTTAGGTAAGCGTTGGCGGAGTCTTTATTATACTCAATATCTGTATAAAACATAGCTTTATAAGCATTAAGCATCGCAAGAGTTAAAGGGTT
>CBFHKB010000105.1:0-6428 GCA_965656295.1 Psychroflexus sp. | reverse complement strand
ATAAACACTTCAAATTGACCAATTTGGAAATCTTCCCAATTATTAAGACGCTGCACTTGGCGTAAATCGCCAATCACAAAGCTTTGATCAAATTCTTGAAACCCGGAATTAAATAGCCCAACAATGGTAAATCCGACTGGACGCGGCAATTGTTGCGAACGTCCTTGACGCAAAAAGTACATGACTAATTTATCAGATAGCTTCAGCTGTAAACGTTTTGCCAAACGACTTGAAATTAAAATTTCGTTGCTTGTTCGTAAACTTGTAAGGTCTGGAAATCGGCCTTCAATTATAAAATCATCAAAAGCCGATTGATTAAATAAGGAATCTACACCTTTTAAGACCACGCCTTCGAAATCGGTTTCAGTTCTAATGACGCCCCATTTTTTGGCGGTCGCTTGAATATGAGCAACCTCTGGAACCGCTTCAAATTTGGGATAAAAGTCTTGGCGTTGATCTATTGGCGTTAAGTTTTCTTTAGAGGCATTGTTTGAAAAACTCTTGATAACCACATGCCCATTAAAGGCCGAAATTTTTTCACGTATTTTTGATTGCAGTCCAAAGCTAGTCGCAAATGCAATAAGCATAACGATCACACCGAGGGCTATCGCTGTAATGGCGATTTTAATAATCGGACCCGAAACACTACTTTTATAGTCGCTTTTTAATTGTAGGCGTTTAGAAACAAAATATGGAAAATTCAATACACGGGTTATTTAGTACAGGCTTCAAAAATACAGTTTTATTTCTATTGCTTGGTCTTGCGAGTTGTCAGGCGCAAACAAAATCTGAACAAACAGCCGAAACACCTGTTCTAGGTGCTAGTCAACTTGAGCAATATCTACCTTTATTAGACCAGCAACGTATAGCGATTGTTGGCAACCAAACCTCAGTTATTCCTCATAAAAATGGCTACACACACCTTGTCGATACTTTGCTTAATTACAACCAAAACATCCTAAAGGTATTTGCACCCGAGCATGGCTTTAGAGGTCAGGCTGATGCGGGTGAAAAAATTAACAATAGTCGAGATGCTAAGACAGGTTTACCCATTATTTCGCTGTATGGCAATCATAAAAAACCAACGCCAGAAGATCTTAGCAATGTTGATGTAGTCGTTTTTGACATTCAAGATGTTGGCGCCCGTTTTTACACCTATATCTCGACCTTACATTACATCATGGAGGCTTGTGCAGAACAGGACAAAACACTTATTGTCTTAGATCGCCCCAACCCAAATGGCCATTATATTGACGGCCCAGTTCTACAAGACCAGTTTAAGAGCTTTGTAGGTATGCATCCTGTTCCTGTGGTTCACGGCTTAACGATTGGCGAATACGCGCAGCTGATTAATGGTGAAGGCTGGCTAAACAATGGCGTCAAAGCTAAATTGCAGATTGTTAAATTGAAGCATTATAACAAAGCAGAAGTTTATAAGCTACCTATTAAACCTTCACCAAATTTACCAAACGCAAAAGCCATTAATTTATACCCGAGTTTATGTTTTTTTGAAGGCACCAATGTTAACGCCGGCCGCGGAACCAATTTTCAATTTCAAGTGTTTGGTTCGCCTTTTTTGAATCAACAAGTGTATTCATTTAGTTATACACCGCAACCTAATGAAGGCGCAAAACACCCGAAGCATAAAGCAAAACTCTGTTACGGTGAAGATTTAAGAACAAACGCAGTATTAACTGAACTCAATTTAAAGTGGCTTATTAAAGCTTACAAAAACACTAAAAACCAAAATGTTTTTTTTAATCCCTTTTTTAATAAGCTTGCTGGAAATTCAAAATTACAGCAACAAATTAAAGACGGCCATACTGTCGAAGAGATTAAACAATCGTGGCAAACAGAATTAAAAACGTACCAAAAAATGATTGAGCCTTATTTATTGTATGAATAATAAACGCCAAGAGGTACAAAAATAGGTAAAACTTAGATGATAAACATTAAGATAATTAAGCGTCTATTAAACTACCATTCAATTTTACTTGATAGTTAATTTCAACACTTGCCTCAAGCATTTTAGACACACTACAATAGGAATCGAATGAAAGTTTAACCGCTCTTAAAGCTTTATTTTCAGGAATATCACCTTCAATTTTAACGAGTAAGTCTATGCGCTCAAACACTTTAGGGACTTGTTGAGCTCGGTGACCTTCCACTTCAACCTGTAAATCATCTATGGTGAGTTGCTGCTTTTCAAGAATATGTACTATATCAATACTACTACAGCTGGCAATACTCATCAAAATTAATTCCATTGGGCTAGCCGCTTTTGACTCATCGGCTGTAGAATTATACATCTCGACTTCATGACCCAAACTGTTTTGAGCTTTAAAGTGCAAGCTTGAATTTTTTACTTTTTGTAAATTAACCTTCATAATTTCATTTCAATTGAACCACAAAGTACGTTTATTTTAGGCTTAAATCTGCTAAAAATACGTTAAGCCAATACTAGTCGTCTTAAATTTCATAAATTTGCAATCGAGGAAAGATTTGAACTGCTTGCAACCTCTAAAAATGCTAAATACAGTATACTTGAGATGCCGTAAGTTGCTTTAGCTTTCCTCGCAATAAAAAAATTAATTATTATGGCATATTTATTTACATCAGAAAGTGTTTCTGAAGGACATCCCGATAAAATCGCAGATCAAATAAGCGACGCATTACTCGATTACTTTTTAGCTTTTGATCCTAATTCAAAAGTTGCTTGTGAAACCTTGGTGACTACTGGCCAAGTTGTTTTGGCTGGCGAAGTACGCAGTAATACTTATCTTGATGTGCAACAAGTGGCGCGTGATGTCATCAACGATATTGGTTATACCAAAGGCGACTATAAATTTAGCGGCGATTCTTGCGGTGTTATTTCGTTAATTCATGAACAATCACAAGAGATTTATCAGGGTGTTGATAAAACTGATAAAGAAAACCAAGGTGCTGGCGACCAAGGTATGATGTTTGGTTACGCCACGAACGAAACCGAAAGCTATATGCCTTTGGCATTAGACATTTCACACAAACTATTAATCGAGCTTGCTAAATTACGCCGTGAAGGGAAAGAGCTAACTTATTTAAGACCCGATGCTAAAGCGCAAGTGACTATTGAATACAGTGATGATCATAAACCTATGCGAATTGACACGATCGTGATTTCTACACAACACGACCAATTTGATACCGATGATTCTAAAATGCTGGAACAAATTAAAACCGATATGCAAAAGGTCTTAATGCCACGTGTTAAAGCTTTATTTAGTGAAGAAATTCAAGCTTTGTTTAATGATGAAATCACTTACCACATTAACCCAACCGGCAAGTTTGTAATTGGTGGACCACATGGCGACTCTGGTTTAACCGGACGTAAAATTATTGTTGATACCTATGGTGGTAAAGGCGCGCATGGCGGCGGTGCATTTTCAGGAAAAGACCCAAGCAAAGTAGACCGTTCTGCAGCTTATGCATCGCGACATATTGCTAAAAATATGGTCGCTGCTGGTATTGCTGATGAAGTCTTAGTTCAAGTTTCATATGCCATTGGCGTAAGCAAACCAACTTCGATTACCGTTAATACTACCAACAAACATATTGACGTAACTGATGGTGAAATTGCTAAAAAAATTAGTCAGATTTTTGACATGCGACCTGGTATGATCGAAAAACGACTTAAATTAAGAAACCCAATTTACCGTGAAACTTCTGCTTATGGTCACATGGGTAAAACACCTAAAACTGAAATAAAAATTTATAACTCTAGTTATTCTGGTGAAGTAACCAAAGAAGTGGAGTTATTTACGTGGGAAAAGTTAGATTACGTCGACCAGTTGAAGGCGGCTTTTGATCTATAAATTAAGTTATTTTAATAGTATTAAAGCTTCTGTATTCCAACAGAAGCTTTTTGGGTTTAACTCTATTTCATAGGTTAGTTAAATAGCCTAAGGCTGCTTATTTAGGGTGTACGTATTAATTTTCTGGCGTAAGCGTTTAGTTAGGTAGTTGTGATAGCCTTGTAAGGTATTGGCAATCAAAACAGCCTCTTTTTGGTAGCTCATCACTTTTTCTTGATCCCAATGAAGCGGTGGTGGTTGTAAATTTGTAATGCGATCAGCTAACTTAACAATAGCAACTTCATTACAACTCTTTTGTATTCGTTTTAAACTGTCTAGCATTTTAGCTTCTTTAGTTGGCAAACTAGCGTCTTTAGTTAAAGCCAAGACGCCATGAGCTAGCTGCTCCGAAAAGTGATTGGTTAAGTCTTGAAATGTAGTAGAGGTATCTTCCAAAGTATCGTGCAAAAGAGCTAATTGAATCGCTAAGTTGATATCAAAATTAGGCTCGTTCATATAGGCCACCATTACTTCCATAGCGACATTAGATAAATGTAAGACATAATTGGCTGGACTACCTGGCACAGTCTGGTCACAATGCTTTTCGGCAGCAAACTTTAGAGCAATTTGGTAGGCAGTTTGGTTAAGCATAGTCGATTTCAATAACAAAATTAGGTCCGTCTATAATATAGGTTTTCTTCATCTTAACTTATTGTTTTAAAGCACACCTTGTGAACCTTTACAACTTAGAATCCTATCTCTAATTTCGAATTTAAAACTTTGAAACTGGCTTTTAGGTTGATTCACTTTTCAGCGTTTTAAATTCAAATTTAATAAAACTAAAAAAGCCAGTAATCAAAACGATTACTGGCTTTTTGTTGTCGGGGTGGCAGGATTCGAACCTGCGACCTCCTGCTCCCAAAGCAGGCGCGATAACCGGGCTACGCTACACCCCGAGTAAATTTATACATGCTAAAAATCTTATCGCTGAACTTCTAACATTAGTTGTTGCGGAGAGACAGGGACTCGAACCCTGGCGACACTTTCGCGTCGACAGATTAGCAATCTGCTGCATTACCACTCTGCCACCTCTCCAATCTGTTTTAAGAACTTCGCTTTAATGCGGCTGCAAATATAGAGGGCTTTTTTAATTTTCCCAAATATATTTGGTATAATTTTTAAAAAAATAAATTACTAAGTAGCGAGGCTTTGCACACGCGTCACTAAATCATTAGCGCTTAACACACCTGACTGTCGCCAAATCATTTCACCAGATCGATAAAGCATATAAGTGGGCAAGTTTTTTACCCGTAAAGCGTCGATTAAGGCTTGGTTAGACTCAACATTTATTTTGATTAGCTTGGCTGAATCACCAAGTGCTGCTGCAACATCTTTTAAGGTGTCGTGAATTGTCTCGCAGTTTTCATCCCATTCGGCATAAAAATTAAGCAAAACTGGTTTTTCTATATCAACTAACTCTCCAAACTTAGCCATAAGGTCTCATTATTAATGAATTACTAAAATAGAAAAAAACGTAGACTTTAACGGCCTACATTTTATTCTACCTCATTTCTTATTTTTTAAATCTCAACTTTGCTCTAATACTTAGGTAAAACATCACCGGAACTACCACTAAGGTTAAAAATGTGGCGAATATTAAACCGAAAATTACAGTCCACGCTAACGGCCCCCAAAAGACCACATTATCACCTCCTAAATAAATTTTAGGATCGTAATCTGTAAATAAGGAAAAGAAATCTATATTTAGCCCAATAGCTAATGGGATTAAGCCAAGAACTGTTGTAATTGCTGTAAGCAATACGGGTCTTAAACGTGACTTACCACCTGCGGTGATGAGGTCAAAATAGTTTTCTCGTGTTAGCATCTCATCATCTTCCTTGCCGAGCTCTTCTTTTTTTCTGTCAATTAATATTTGCGTATAATCAACTAAAACAATGGCATTATTCACAACAATTCCTGCTAGTGAAATTACTCCCATCATGGTCATAATAATCACAAAATCCATTTGGAAGATCACTAAACCAAATAACACACCAACTAAGCTTAAAATAACAGCTGAAAGAATAATAATAGGTTTAGACAATGAGTTAAATTGACCTACCAAAATAAGTAAAATACCACCTAAAGCCAGCAATAATGCTTGAAGTAAGAAATTCATATTCTTTTCTTGCTCTTCCTGCTCGCCCGTAAATTGATACGTCATATCTTCTTGCTTGTCATAATATTGCAGCTCCTGCTTAATGGCATTCACAATTTCATTGGCATTATAACCCGCCAAAACATTAGAGTATACGGTAATTACACGCTTTAAATCTTTACGCTTAATAGAGTTAAAGGTCGCTGTCGGTTTTTTCTCTATTAAAGCTGAAATTGGAACTTGCACAATTTGACCACTTAAGTTTCTAAACGTAACGGGTTGATTAAAAATAGCATTCTCGTCGTAGCGCTGCTCATCGTTAAAACGAACATTAATTTCGTAGTCCTCATCATCATCTTTAAAGGTTGAAGCTTCCTGACCAAACACAGAACGGCGAATAGTTTGACCGATCATAGATGCTGAAATACCAAGTTCACCCG
>CBFHKB010000104.1:0-6436 GCA_965656295.1 Psychroflexus sp. | reverse complement strand
AATTATAAGGGCGTTCCTTACCCAGGTAGTAAGGCTGAGGTTGACTAGAATTTTGATTTATATATGTTTTTTGAGCGGCTTTGTTTGCTTCTTTTGTTTGTATTTCTTTCAGCAAACTAAGATTCTCATTTTTTACCCATTGGTCTTTTTCAGATGAAGTGTCTTTCGTTGCTGGTGCTTGACCTTCAGCTAAATAAGTAAGTTGTTGCAGTTGCAAGGATTCTAAATGAGCCACATAAACATTTGCATCGACAACAATGGCGATACGTTGATTAGTTAAAAACTGATAGGAATTAATGCGTTGTGGTAAATCAAGTAGAAGTTTCTGTTGGTCTTTTTTTTGGTCATATACCCATAAGTTGCCTTTTCGTGTAAACAGTTGAAGACTTTGATCAAGATTAGTGATTGCGTTTTGTGGAATACGCATTTGAGCGTCTTCAACCTTGACTTTTTGCAGTTGATTTGACCTTAGGTCGTAAGCATAAAGTGAATCTGCAGGATGTTGCTCAGGGTTATAATTAAAATAAACGCGTTGGCTGTTAGCACTCCAATTTAAATTGCTAGGAAAGGTTCCCATCCAATTTGGGTCTTGCATAATTTGTTCAACACTTAAACTACTTTGCGCTTGTAAACTGGTTACAATAAAACATAAACATAAAAAGAAGCCTTTCATAAGAAATTTTATTACGGTACGATTAAATAGACATAAATAGTATCTTTAAAATCAAAATCCAATTTAAACTTTGACTATGAAAATGCTAATTCGTTTAATACTAATTTGGCTAGTACTGCCCGCTCAAATTTTGTTTAGCCAGCACAAACCCGCCTACCAACTTTATACACAAGATGGCCAGAATTTATCCTATCAAGGCTTGCTTGACAGTCTAGCTACGGCCGATGTGGTCTTGTTTGGCGAGCTTCATAACAGCGCGGTAGCTCACTGGTTACAACTTGAAATAACGAAGTCTCTATATGAAGCTGAGTTAAACTTAGTCTTAGGCGCTGAAATGTTTGAAGCCAATCAACAAGACGTTTTAGAGGCCTATTTGGCCGATTCAATCACGAACCAAGACCTCCAAAACCGCATTAAGCTATGGCCTAATTTTAAAACAGATTACAAGCCATTATTAGACTATGCTCAGCAAGAAAACATTGCCTTTATAGCGACTAACATCCCCAGGCCATTGGCAAACCAAGTGTATAAAAATGGTGGTTTTAAAGCACTGGATAGCCTAAGCCAAGAGGAATTAAAATGGGTTGCACCACAACCTATTCTATTTAATCCTGAGTTACCCAGTTATAAGAGAATGCTAGATATGATGGGTGATCACGGAACCATAGACCTGGTAAAGGCACAAGCAATTAAAGATGCAACCATGGCTTATTTTATTAGGAAATACTCGCATCCTAATCGCTTAGTTTTGCACTTTAACGGAAGTTATCACTCCAATTATTTTGAAGGGATTTACTGGTATTTAAAACAACATCAGCCTGATTTAAATATTCTAACTATAAGCCTTGTCGAACAGGCTAAAGTGAACACGCTTTTACCAGAACATAGTGACTTGGCTAATTTTATAATTTGTGTGGACCAAGACTTTACCAAAACGTATTAAAAAATAAATTTGTTTTCTAACTGCTTTGTGATGTCATTTTGCGTGCCATTTTTAAATTGATGGTTTATACCCAATGTCATTATTCTCTGATTTAGTTTCAGCTGAAGAAAACTCACTTTACAAAACCATTATAAGCGACGTACAATTAAAGCATTTTTCATGCGTAGATTCTTCTTTCTCTAGCGCATTGATTCGCCAATTGCGTCAAGAGTTACAGCAAAAATATCAGCACGACCAGCTTAAAAAAGCAGCAATTGGAAATCGAACCAATGAAACTGTAGAGGCAAAAATTAGAGGAGATTATATCTCAGGGGATTGATTTTAAAGCAGCTCATCCCGTTGAACATGATTTTATCAAACCATAAACACCTTTGTCGAGTACTTAAATCGTACGTGTTTTATGGGTATTTTAAACCAAGAGTTTTATTATGTGGTATCCTAAAGGAACATTTTATAAACGTCACTTAGATACGTTTCAAAATGATCAACGCCGGAAACTATCAATGGTGTTATACCTTAATGATAAAGATTGGAGGGAAAAAATGGTGGCGAGCTCTTCATTTATAATACTTCGGGTAAAGCGGTGAAACTTTTTCCAAAATTAGGCAGGCTGGTAATCTTTGAAATTCAGTTACTAGAGCATGAAGTTAAACCTGTTTTAAGCGGGCAAAGGCTTAGTATTAGTGATTGGTTAAAACGCGTTAGAGGTTGGCTGTTTTTCTCCATTATACGCGTCTCCAACTTCCTTTTTTTTGTTTTGATAGACCCGATTTAGTTGTCGAGTAGATTGTTCAAGTTCATCGACCATTTGCCTAATAAAGTTAATTACTTTAGTAACTTCTTTAGGATCTACTTTAACCTCATCATCTTCGATATAATCTACAAGGGACTGTAGCGTAGTGATAGGTCTACGCAGAATATGAGAGATGTTTTGTGTGATATCATCCAAGGCTAACTTATAGTTGTAAACATGAGAAATGTTACTAAAGCGACCAAAGTATCGAAGTGTACCGTCTTCTGAAACTTCAGGAACCGCTTTTACAGAGAGCATTTGTTCTTTTTTGCCAGCTAAGACGCGGTATTCGGCGTAAATAGGTAACTGTTTAGCTATACTATTATCGATGGTGTTTATAAGCTGTTGGACATCATCAGGATACACATATTTAAATGATAATTCGAAGTCTTTGTACATACCCTCAATATCTATATCAGGTATTAAATCTTTAATTCCTTGGCTAATAAATTCGTATTCATATTTTTTTTCGTTAACCACTTTAAGTTGAAATATGCCTTCGGGTATATTTTGGGTTAGCTTGATTAATTGATTATTATTTTGAGTTAGGATTTTATTTTTTTGATCGACAATACGTAAGAAATTGAAATACCCCATGAGTTTATTAGCAAAAAACTCAAATATCTTTACATCATTATTTGAGAACTCTCGGGCTGTTGTGTCTAGAATATATAAAACCCCAATGCTTTCTCTTTTATCAACAATAAAAGGCGTTGATGCATAAAATTTATAATTTTTTAGAGACTCGTTAATTAATTCAGGGCTCTTTTCTAAATTACTTATAATAATGCGCTCTGAATTAGAATTAGGGAGGGGTGTTATTGATTCATTTTCTTTATGGATAGAAAATTCACTTTTATGATGATCCCAAATTAAAGTGTGCTTAAAAAGGTTAATACAAGCTTTTGGGACATCAAGAATTAAAGCTAATAGCGTTAAGGCTTCTTTGATTTCCGCATCGTCATGCAAATCTAAACACGCATACTCGTTTGGGTGACCTATATTGTTACTTCTTTTACTCATAGATATAAATGTAACAAAAATAAGCAACTATTACTATAATTAAGCAATATTTTTACTTTTAAATATCTAATTGAATTTGATTTAATTTTTTATAAAGCCCATTTGCTTTCTCTATTAAGTCTTTGTGTGTTCCTTTTTCGATGATCTTTCCATCGTCGAGTACTATTATCTGGTCAGCATTTCGGATGGTTGATAGGCGGTGGGCAATCACAATTGAGGTACGATCTTTCATTAACAAATCTAAAGCTTCTTGAACCAGTTGTTCAGATTCGGAGTCTAAAGAACTTGTCGCTTCATCTAAGATTAAGAGTTTAGGATTTTTGAGTACGGCTCTAGCAATTGCAACACGTTGACGTTGGCCACCAGAGAGTTGTACGCCACGTTCACCCACTAAGGTGTCATAAGCCTCTGGGAAGCTAGTAATAAATTGATGTGCATTTGCCTTTTTAGCGGCTTCAATCACTTCTTCTAGACTTGCACCAGGTAAACCGTAAGCGATGTTCTCGTAAATGCTTCCTCCAAATAAAAGCACATCTTGCGGAACAATGGCCATTTGAGAGCGTAACTCGCTAAGTCCGTAATTAGAAGCGGGTTGGCCATCAAATAAAACCTCGCCACTTTGGGGCTTATAAAAGCGTTGGACTAAAGCTGCTAGTGTTGATTTTCCAGAGCCGCTTGGGCCAGCAATGGCGGTAGTTTCTCCTGGTTTGACTTTAAAATTAATTGAAGATAACACGCTAAATTCTTTTCGAGATGGGTAAGAAAAGTTGACATTTTTAAATTCAAGTTCGCCTGTGATAGGCCGCTTGACTTCAGCTGGAGTTTCAATGGTTTCAGGTACTTCATCAATTAAATCAAACACACGTTCCGTTGCGCCAATGGCTTTTTGGATTTGAGCGTATTGGATCGGTAAGCCACCAATTGAGGCGCCCACAAAAATGGTGTAAAGTATAAAGGTGACTAAATCGGCTTGGCTTAATTCTCCCGTGTTTTGAAGTTTTACGGCATACCAAACCAATAGGACAATAGCGCCAAAAATACAAAAGATAATGAATGAAGAAAAGGCACCACGTGCTAAACCGCCTTTAATAGCTATTGCTTTAATATCGCTTACGGCTGTTTTATAGCGTTTAATTTCAAACCACTCGTTTGTAAAGCTCTTTACATTTTGAATGCCTTGTAAGCTTTCGCCAACAATAGTGTTAGAGTCGGCCACTTTATCTTGGGCCTGCTTGGATAGTTTCTTGATAAATTTACCAAAGAAAACGGCAACAATAGCAAAAACAGGTATGGTTGCAAGCATTAATAAGGATAATTCTACAGAGGTAAAAAACAAAGCAACAATTCCACCAACCACAATAATACTCTGACGCAAAAATTCAGCTAAGCCAGTGGTGAATGTATCTTGAATTTGAGAAATGTCTGCCGCAACACGTGAATTTAACTCATTAACCTGTCGTGTAGAGAAAAACTGCATCGGCATTTTGATGAGGTTATTGTAAGTGTCTTGTCGAATGGCAGACAACATGTTTTCGGTGACATTAACAAACAGAACAACTCTAAAAAACGAGAAGATGGCTTGTGCAGTAAATAGCGCTAATAAAATAAGTCCCATGCGGTTAATATCATCAGCTGTAAAATCGGCTGTTTGTATTAAATCTCCCATGAGCTTTGGGAACAATAAGGCGGTCACTCCTGTTAGACCTAAAAACACCATGCCAATGGCCAGCTTCCACTTATGGGCTCCGATATATTTGAACAAACGAAGCGAACGTTTTAAATTACTTGCATTAAGCTTGGTTTTTGGGAGGTCGTTTTTTGATTTACGCTTGGCCATATTTTTTCGAAATTTAAGACTGCAAATTTAGAGGTTCATACTTACTAATTAGCTTAACTAGACTTAAAACTTCTCTTAATTAGGCGTTAAGTTGAATTTATAAGTCTTCATAAGCGTTGATATCTAATTCGTTAAAACCACACAATTATTAAAATAAGTAGTTATTTATTATTAAATTGATAATTAATTAACTATAAAATTGTCAATTATGGGTATTAAAAACTTTAAAGCACAGCATGTGGGTGAAGTGAATGCAAAGGCTGAAAAAATTACAATTGCCGAATGTATGACGAAGTCTGTAGTGAAAATCACAGAAGGACAGTCTATTATTAAAGCGGTCGAATTAATTTTAAAACACCGGGTTTCAGGTTTGCCAGTTGTCGATGCATCAGGTCGCTTAATCGGAATTATTTCTGAAGGTGACTGCATCAAGCAAATTTCAGATAGTCGTTACTATAATTTACCTATGGAACTAACGAAGGTAGAAAAATACATGAGCGCCAACTTAGAAACCATGACGCCAGAGGTTAATTTATTTGATGCTGCACAGCGCTTTATTTCAACAAAACGTCGCCGATTTCCAGTAGTAGACCAAGGTAAGTTAGTTGGTGTGGTAAGCCAAAAAGATGTGTTAAGAACTGCTTTACTTCTCAAAGGCTATAATTGGAAGAACTAAAATCGGTAACCCATTAAAATGCCACCTCTAAAAAAGCCATCCGGTGATCGCTTTGTGTTAAATGCGTAAAAACCACCACCTGTTAAGACTTCAATGACTAGATTATAGGAGCTTATCCACTTATAACCTATACTTGCACCAATGCCGATATTTTGCCAATTCCCTATTTTTTCATAATCACTAAGGTTAATAAATTGGTGATGATGACCAATAGTAAGTTGGTTTACGCCTTCTAAAAATAGGCCTGAATTTTTAGTTTTATAAGGCTGATTATAGATATAATTTCGATATAAAATACCAATAAGAAATTTTTCTTGATAGATATGATTTACCTCTTGGTTAAAATTAAAATGAATGTAGCCACCTAAACTTTGGCGTTGGTCTAAACTATACTCAAAGTTAAACTCTAAAGCTGGGGTAACAAACGCTTCAAACGCATCAATCTTAATTTCATGTTTGTTGCTGTTGTCTTCAGCCGGTATTGTAGTTTG
>CBFHKB010000103.1:0-6450 GCA_965656295.1 Psychroflexus sp. | reverse complement strand
TACTTCACTTCGATGGCGAAAAATGGGGATTATATGAGTCTCCTAACCAAACAATTTTAAGGTCTGTTTTTGCTGTAGACCATAAAGTTTACAGCGGTGCCTACATGGATTTTGGGGTGTGGGAATCTGACAAAACTGGGAATTATACCTATACATCCTTATCAGATTCACTCAACTTAGTTGAAGACGAACAATTTTGGAAAATCGATCAGCTTGATAATTACATTGTTTTTCAGTCCTTAAATTCTATATACCTCTACAATACCACTAATAAAAAATTCAAGCATATTAAGTCGGCCTATGGGATTAACAAAATGGTGATTTTAGATAACATTTTATACTATCATAAAATTAATGAGGGCGTTTTTAAGCAAGTAAACGGAAAAGAAATTGCTGTAAATACAACACCTCTATTTCAAAAAGGGCTTTTAATTAATTTATATAAAATTAAAAATGAAATTTATGGGCAGCTTCAGTACAACGGTATTGTAAGCCTTAGCTCCAACCAAATCTACACACCTAAAAACTTTAAAGCCATTTGGCCTAAAGTTTCAGTTTATAATAGTTTACAAACTACAAATGGAGATATTTATTTAGGTACTATTTCCCATGGATTAATTAAGCTTTCTAATGATAAGGTGATATACCAGCTTAACCAAGAATCTGGTTTAAGCAATAACACTGTTCTTAATCTTTTTGAAGACAAAGAAACCAACATCTGGTTAGCCCTTGACAATGGTATTAATTGCTTAAACCTCAAGTCAAGTCTTTCAATTTATAACGATAACGTCGGAAAACTAGGAACGGTTTACAGCTCTATCAATTATAGAGACACTATTTATCTAGGTACAAATCAAGGTGTATTTTATAAGTCTAAAGAAGACCAGACCTTTAAATTTATAAGTGAAACAAAAGGTCAAGTATGGTCTCTTTTTAAGACTGAAAACGCCTTATTATGTGGACATAATATTGGTAGTTTTCAAATCGAAGGCACAAAAGCTACTTTAATTGACGGGGTTCAAGGAACATGGGGCTTCAAGCAAGTAAATGATACGACTTTACTCTCGGGTAATTACAACGGCTTGCACCGTTATAAAATTGATAGGCAAGGCAAGTTAAGTTATCAAGGTAAAATTCCTGGCTTTGATATTTCAACAAAATATTTTGAATTTATAGATTCTAGAACTCTTATAGTCAATCACGAATATAAAGGGCTATACCAGTTAAAACTAGATCACAAACTAGAACGTATCATTGATGTTGATAAAAATGAATCGGTCTCAAAAGGTTTACACTCCTCGATTATAAAATACCAAGACCAATTATTATATGCATTCAAGTATGGAGTCTTCAATTATAATACAGAGACCAAAACATTTGTAAAAAACGACGTATTATCATCCTTCTTTACATCGGCAGATTATACCTCAGGCCAATTGATAAGGACTTCTGATGATAAAATTTGGTTGTTTTCGGAAAATGGAATCTCTATACTTTTACCAAGCTCTGTGAAAAACGACTATATTGTTAAGCATGTTCCTATAAATCATGATAACCGCAAACAGATTTCGGGGTATGAAAATGTAAGCTTAATAGCCGAAAATAAATACCTATTAGGAAATAGTAATGGTTACTATATAATAGATCTTGATAAATACCAAAATCCAATACCTGAAGTCGCAATTACTGAAGTTAGTATTAAAGATAAATTAAACGCAACTATAAAATCAATTTTTAAAGATGAAGACCTAACTGAAGTAGCCTATCAAAATAATAACTTCAGCTTTCATGTAACCTCATTTAATTATGATGCTCTATTTTCACCTAAATATCAATTTAAACTAGACAATTACACTGAAGACTGGAGCAGTTGGCAGCAGGAGAGTCAATTTAATTTTAAAAATTTACCTGCTGGTCACTATACATTTCGCGTAAGGTCCAAAATTGGACAAAGTAACTTAAGTACTGAAGCTAGTTTTGAGTTTAGTGTTGCACAGCCCTTCTATTTATCTAATAGTATGCTAGCCTTATATGCTGTATTAATCATTATGCTTGGATTTATCGTGCATATTATTTACAGACAAAATTATAAGAAACAAAAATGTAAACTACAGAAAAAAGCACAAAAGGAATTAGAACTGAAAGAACTTGAGGGCAAGCAGGAAATTATGAAAATTAAAAACGAAAAACTTCAACAAGATGTAGAAAGTAAAAACAGAGAATTAGCCATTTCTACCATGAGTCTTGTTAAGAAAAATGAATTTTTGTCAGGCATAAAAAAAGACTTAAAGCTCTTAAATACAGACGACCCTAAACTTAAACAGGTGTTGAAAACTATAAATAAAAATCTCAACAGTACAGATGACTGGAGTTTCTTTGAAGAAGCATTTAATAATGCTGATAAAGATTTCCTGAAAAAAATAAAAGAAAAACATCCATCGTTAACACCAAACGATTTAAAATTATGCGCATACCTAAGGCTTAATTTATCATCTAAAGAAATAGCACCATTGTTTAATATTTCACCCCGAAGTGTTGAAGTGAAGCGATATCGATTGCGAAAAAAAATGAATTTAGATCGAAATGACAGCCTCACAAATTATATCCTTGAGCTATAGACAAATAAAAAGTATATTTTATACTATACATTAACTATACATCTATAATTTCACAACGAAATCGATTGCGTAAATAATTAGTAAAATCACTATATTAATATGGGTTTTTAGTTACTTCAAAACTTCATAGGTGATGTATATATTTTGTAGGGCTAAAAATTAATGTTTTGTTAATATTCTTAATAATTTTATAGAAATATTAATAATCTGACATGAAAATATCCAATTTTTTACTTTTAATGTGTTTGGCTATATCTGGTTATGCACAACAATTTGAATTAAAAGGGACCGTGGTAGATAGCTACAACATGCCTTTGCCTGGAGTAAATATTACACTCAAGAGTGATCCTAACAAAGGAACAACAACCAACTTTGATGGCATTTTTAGTATAAGTGACATCAAAAAAGGAAACATACTAGTGTTTTCCTATTTGGGATTTAAAACTAAAGAAGTTATTGTTAATGATGAAAACCCTATCTCCGTACAATTAGAAACAGACGCTCAAATGCTCGATGACGTTGTCGTTATAGGTTATGGTGCTGTTAAAAAGAAAGAATTAACTGGTGCTGTTAGTGTCTTAGAAAGCGACGATATCCAAAAAACAAATCCTGTTCGAGTAGAACAAGCCATTCAAGGTCAAATTGCTGGTGTTAACATTACATCCAATTCCGGGTCACCTGGAGCAGGTTTAAACATAAGAATAAGAGGGATTACTACCAATGGCGATAATGCACCTTTAATTTTGGTAGATGGTAATCGAATTTCAGATCTATCAGTTTTAAACCCTAATGATATTGAATCTATAAACGTATTAAAAGATGCTACAGCTGGGATTTATGGTGTTCAGGCAGCAAACGGTGTGGTTCTTATTACCACAAAAAGTGGTCGTAAAAATACTGGGTTTAAATTTGCATTAGATACATATTCAGGAATTCAAACTACCAGTAAAGAAATTGACTTACTAAATGCAAGAGATTTTGCCATTTATGTTAACGATGCTGCGGATAATACAGAGTTTTTTGTGTTTCCAGAATCTGGGACCGATTGGCAAGACGAAGTGTTCGAAAATGCCTCGATTTCTAGTGTCAATTTTAGTGCTAGCGGTGGAACAGAAAAATCAGCTATTTCAGCTGGTGTATCCTATTTGAATCAAGATGGTATAGTAGGAGGGTCTAAAAATAATTTTGAACGATTTACAGGTCGATTTAATTTTCAACACGATTTACTTGAAAACTTAAAGTTAACAGCAAACGGAATTGTAACCTTATCTGAAAAGCAAAACTTGGCTGATGGCGGAATTGGCGCTGTACTATACAATGCTGTTAATATCAACCCTACCATGCCTGTAAGAGATGTTAATGGAGATTTTGCACTTGCAAATGATATTTCACAAATTGAAATTGTTAATCCTGTAGCTCAAATCAACAATACGTTTAATACAACAAGAGTCACTAGGTATAGTGGAGTCGTTGGTTTAGATTATAGCTTTTTAAAGCATTTTAAAGCGACCTCGCGATTACAAATTAACCACTCTAACGTGTTAGACGATGTATTTAGACCTGAAGTGTTTTACGGTAATGGAAAGTCTCTGAATCTTGGCGATCCTAACGATAACAACATTACGAATGAAGTTGTAGACTTTGGGGCTAATTATAACGACTTTACTTGGGATAATTACTTAACTTATAACCAAGTATTTAATGATGCCCACGACCTAACAGTGATGCTAGGAACTTCCCTTTATAGAACAAAAGGAAGGTTTTACGGAAATCTTGGATTAACAGATACTGGCACCAATGAACTTGGCCAAACTGTTTTTGATCCAGGTATGGAATTAATCCCAAGATTTACAGATGCTGAACTAATTAATGGAGCAGATTGGTTTGACACTAGACTATCATCAGCCTTTACCAGAATACAGTATAACTATAAAAGTAAATACCTATTCTCATTCGTGATGAGACGTGATGTTTCTTCTCAGTTTTCATCACAAAATGGAAATAATGTTGGCTACTTCCCATCAGGTTCTATTGGATGGAATATTACGGAAGAAGGCTTTTTAAACGATGTATCTTGGCTTACAAATCTTAAATTACGCGGTAGCTACGGTATTATTGGTAATGATAGAATACCCATTTTTGCTTACTTATCACGCTTAGATGGTCAGGCTGCTATAGATCCTGGAACAGGGATATCAACTATAGACAATTTACTTTTTGGATTAGCACAAGGTAGGCCAGCTAATCCTGACTTAAAATGGGAAGATCAAGAAACAGCTAACATAGGATTAGATATGAGTTTTTTTCAAAACAAAGTGAATATTACAGCAGATATCTACAGGAAACAAACAAAAGATCTATTGTTAGCTCCTGAAACCTCTGGCACTATAGGAACCGGTCCAGGTTCAGGCGCACCTTTTGTTAATGCTGGAACTGTTAGAAATAGCGGTTTAGAGTTTGCCATTAACTACAAAGAATTAATTGGTGATGAGTTTGACTTTAACCTGAATTTTAACTTTACAACTATCAATAATGAAGTTATCTCACTAAATAACCGTGAAACACCAGTTGCAGGCGAATATGGGGTTGGTATTAACCAAATAGGCATTAGTCGAATGGAACCTGGTTTACCTTTAGGCTCTTATTTTGGATATAAAACTGATGGTATATACCAAACACAAGCTGAAGCACTAGCAGCAAACAACACTCTTCAAGACGTTCAAGCAGGTGATTTAAGGTTTGTTGATGTCAATGGTGATGGTCAAATTACACCAGAAGATAGAACTAATATAGGTGATCCTATCCCTGATGTCACATTTGGTTTAAACATTAGTTTCGCTTACAAACAAATAGACTTTAGTGCTAATGCCTTTGCTTCATTAGGTCAAGATATGGTTAGAAATTACGAAAGACAAGACTTATACGCCAATCGGGGCACCTACATGTTAGACCGTTGGCAAGGCAGCGGTACAAGCAACTCAGTGCCAAGAGCTTCAACTGGAGAAGCGATAAATAACAGCTTCTTTTCCGATTTTCATGTCGAAGATGCTTCTTTTTTAAGGCTTCAAAATGTTCAAATAGGCTACACTTTTGGTGAAAAATTTAATTCATCTTTAGGCATAGATAAACTAAGAATTTATCTAGCAGGAAATAACTTAGCAACAATTACAGATTATTACGGATTTGACCCTTCTGCTAACAGTGGTGCCCCACTTGGTGGCGGAATAGATAACGGGTTTTATCCTGTTGCCACATCATATTTATTAGGTATTAATTTTAATTTTTAGAACAATGGAGAGATTTTTTAGAATTCTGTTTGCACTAGCTTTTATTTTTACACTAGGCTGCAGTGATGATTTTGTTGAGGTAGAACCTGATGGTTTTAATGATTCTGATTTTTTTAATACGCAAGAAGAGTATAAAAGTGCCCTAATTGGCGCTTATGATATTTTGCAAGCTACTTTTTGGAACGTACTTACAGGTGTAGTTGCATCACCAGATTATGCGGCTGGTGGAGACCCGTTTAACTACGACCAAGCAACACTACAAAACATAGACCAAATGATTCATAGCCCAAGTGATGGCAATCAACTTAGAAGTATTTGGACGTTAATGTATTCTGGTCTTAATCGCGCAAACTTCATCTTAGAAAATAAAAACAAAACTGAATTTTCTGGTAAAGAAGAACTAATTGCCGAAACCTATTTCCTTAGAGCTTATTTTACATTTGAATTAGCTAAATACTTCGGTAATGTACCCTTAAAGACAGTTGAAACTGAAAATGGAATTAGAATAGCAGATCAACGAATTTTACCTGAAGAAGAGTTCTCGC